>JAGLWJ010000144.1 GCA_023133475.1 Phycisphaerae bacterium
AGACCAGCCGATAGCAGCCTTGGATGTGCTCCCGAGCTGGACCCCGCAATACTTGGAGTTGCTGGGCGTGCACATGATTGGTGTGGAGTATCCGTGGCAGCCGGCGACGGTGGCTGGTTGGTTTCCCAACGACATCGGGGGAGATGGCATGAACGTGCCGCTCTACTGCGAGCCGGGCGGCAATGACGGCAATGCCAAGTTCACGGCTTTGGCTCGGGTGGGGGCGGGGAATGAGGCGTGGGCCACTCCCGAGGGGCTTATGATCACCACCTTCCTGTTCCTCGCCCTGGAGCCGACGCCCCCCGGGGATCCGACCGCGGTGGAAATGTTGCCCAGTTATGGGAACTACTCTCAGACAAAGGTGCGCAAACCGGGGAACTACAATATCACCGGCGAGCTTGATACCGCCTGTATCACGATCACTCCGGAGCCGGCTTCACTCTTGTTGCTTCTGGGCGGTGGGCTACTCTGTGTGCGCAGACGGTAGAGCGGGGTGATCGGGTGTGTGCCTGTTCCACGGAGGGGGCATTGCGGTTTTCGAGTTCTTCCGCAGAATTCGTGGGTGGATTCTCTGAAATATAGCTCCGGCACTAAAGCCCCAGGAGCACAGGACTGCTTTCTAACACCCCAAGAGAGCCGATCCAGCCCCGGAAACCAAGACCTCAAACGGCATATGGCCTGTCAATGCCTAATGTGACAGCGCTAATGCCATTTTCGATCAGACCGTTTCGCGTTTCGACGGGTCGCGCTAGGCCCGGCATTTATGCCGGGTGAGAAGGCCTAACGAAGAATCTCCCTCCCAGTAGGTTGGGTCCGCAGACCCGACGTTCGGGATTCCCAACAGTACCGCCTTTTCAACCTCGTGTTGTGGGGTTCGGGGCCAAAGCCGCATTGTCGCACTAAAGTGGGGTAAATCCACCATGGACTCTCACAAAACACCCTGGTACTTTGGATGCTCGTTTGGCTGGCAACTGCTGCTGCTGCTGAGGAGGCTTGGCATAAGGCGTGATAGTCAACGCGGTCAGGAGATAGGGGGCCTGTTAGTGTTGGTGCGTTTGGATTCATGTTCGCGGTGCGGGGCGGTAATACGGTAATCGTTTCGCGGGCGACGGGTTAAATGGAGGTAATTCGATGCCTGAAGCTCTGGGGTGGTGGATGGTAGTATTGCTGGTTGGATTGGTGTGTTTTGCGACTGGCCCGGGGGTGCGGGCTGAGAATGATCTTTTCCTGGTCCACGACGAAGCTCAAGATTACTACTGTGCCGGCGAGCAGATCACGGTGGTGTTGACAGTTTCCGACCTGACCAACCTGGTCAACGGTGTGCAAGTGCACATGAAGTTCGACGAGGAGAGAGTATCACTGGAACGTATTGATAGCGGTGACGGTGCCGGGTCGCCTTGGAATTGGGGATATCCTTCACAGGTGGTTGAAGGTGGGCACCTCACCTATGCTGTGGCACTTTTGGGCGGTTACACAGATGCCGATGCCGTGGTGGCCCGGTTTGTTTTCGTAGCCAAATTCGCCGGGCTTGCCCAGATCAAGTTTCGCCCCTCCGAACCCGGATGGGTCAATAAGCTCACCAAGTATCCGGAAAGCACGACGATTTCCCCGCAGTTGCATGGGTCCGTCGACGTCTACGTTGCCAGGTTTGGTGATGGCAACTACGACGGCATCATCGATCTGGCGGATTTTTCAAGCTTTGTCGAATGTCTTACCGGCCCCGTGGATGCGGACGAGGCACCTGCCTACCCCCTGGGGCCTCCGGAGTATTGCGGCTGTTGCGATTCTGATGGCGATGGAGACGTCGATCTGAGAGATTATGCAGCATTTCAGAGGGCAACGAACCATCAGCTATTAGCCGTTAGTGAGATGAGTTGATAATCGTGAGCAGGGAGTCTGTCCGAGAGTGAACATCGGGCGCTCCCTGCTTCTCTTGTAACCTACTGTGTTTGCCCTAATTAGAAAAGATACATGGCTGGCGGGGCAGGCGCCGGCCGATAGAATGAAGATAGAGGAGTCGTTTGGTTCACCGACTCAATCCCTTGTGGCGGCCCGTCGTGGATTGCAATGCGATGGGTCGTTGCTTTGTTGGATGCACCACCCTACATCCGTGTAAGGTTTTTCCCCGCAGAATGTAGGGTGGGTGGAACCTCGCGGAGCGAGGGGGAACCCACCATTCAGGGACGAGCCCAAAGTCCAAGGTCTAAAATCCAAGGTTCCGCTGGTTTCTAACTTTGGGCTTATTAGGCGGCGTGGTGGGTTTCGCTTCGCTCCGCGAAGCTCCACCCACCCTACAACTGCGGCGGGTGGAACCCGCCCTACATCCGCCACCGCCGGGGGCGTTGCCTTCCATCTAACGCTACCCTCCCAAGCAACCGACAAGCATAAAGAAGGACTATATGCCGTGGGCTCGCGCCGTGTGGATGGGAGTATATACAACGCACCCCAGGGCACATAACCAACACGATACCAGCGAATGCCGATGCCTATCGAGGCCCCAAAAATCCAAATCCCCCGCAAGGGTCAGGTGGAGACAGTTGTGCCGCAAGATGAGGCAGAATTCATCCGCCTACGCAGCGAACTTGAGCTGCTGCACCAGTGCGGCTATGGCGCCGCCGACGAGTTCACCGAAGCCCTCGCGGCTAAAACGCAGGACCTTTGGGAACTCAATAGTATCCTGCGAGATGCCCGCGACCCGGTGGTGATAGCCTCACTCGCGCAGATCGACAGCGAGTTCCCAGACATCCGCCGCCGACTCGAGCTCGATACTATTACAAACGAAGCAGCCAAGATTCGGCAAGAGATGGCTGAGCAGGTCCGCACGTCCGGAACTGCTGACGCCGCCGACGCGGCGGACAGATACGCAACAGCCCTACCCGCCTCCGGCTACGGGCTTGGCCTGGAAACCTTCCCCGATATGGGGGCAGAGATGAGTGATCCTGACATGACAGAGCAATCCATCGAAAACGTGCTTGAGAACGTTGAAGCTAACGTGCAGGCTTTGCAGGAGATAGTGGAACACTCCGAAACAGGTTCCCCACCCGACGCAAAAACGGCACCGAACACACCAGACGTTTCGGACACAACTGATAGCCCGGTCGAGGCTGTCACCGCTGAAAACGCAGAGGAGCCCGTCACGGCGGACATGTTTGCCGAGGCGTCTGCGGAGCCGATCGCCGAAGTTGCCGACCCGGCAGATACTGCCGCCGACACACCCGCCGATACCACGGAAATCGCCGACCCGACGGCTGCCGCAATCGAAGATGTCACCGCTGAAAACGCAGAGGAGCCCGTCACGACGGGCACACCTGCCGAGGCGTCCGCGGAGCCGACCGCCGAAGTTGCCGGCCCGGCAGATACTGCCGCCGACACTCCCGCTGATACCACGGAAACCGCCAACCCGACGGTTGCCGCAATCGAAGACGTCACCGTTGAAAATATGGAGGAGTCCGTCACGGCGGACATGCTCGCTGAAGTGTCGGCGGAGCTGACCGCCGAAACCGCCAGCCCGGCGGAGGTCATTGCCGGTGCGACTCGCGATGCCATGGAGACTGGCGGTCTCATGGCATCCGCGCTGCAAAATCCCGCCGCCGCTGGTTCCGAGGAGTTCAACCCTCCCGAGCTTGCCAACCGTATTCAAGCCGGGCTTCAGCAAGTGGCCAACTTCCTGGTCACCGAGATTAACCAATTGCTGCCGCAGGCTGCTGCGGCCCGCGATCGGCTGCTGCGTTACCAGGCGGAGGCAGCCGGGGCTTGCGAGGAGATCACCCAATTGCGTGCCGAGGTTGCCGCACTCAGAGCAGATGCGGTGGATGCTGTCGATCTGGCCCAGCAAGCCCGGATCGAGGCTCAGACATGCCGCGACGAAGCGGAGGTGTCCTCCAAACGCACCGCCTGCTATGCAGAGGAAGCTCAAATCGCTGCCAACCGAGCCCGTAGCGAATCCCAGGCAGCCCAAACCTACGCCCAACGCATACGAAAACCCATCCTACGGGACCAGGAATCGAAAATGGAAAATGGAAAATGAAAAATGGAAAATGCTGACGGGGCGACGTTTACAGTGCTTTGTTCCTCATTTTCCCCATTCTCCATTCTTCGCGCTTCGCGCTTCGCGCTCCCCTTCGGGTCGCCGCTAAACCTGGATTATTCATGAGCGCAGAGAAGAAGGGAGTGCACCCAACGACAATGTCCCTCCCCATTTTCCATTTTTCATTTTCCATTTTCCATTTTCTCCATTCTCCATTCTTTGCGTGCTCCGCGGTGAATCAGATGCGATTGCCCTGGGTGATACCCACCCTCCATCTCTTGCCTCTTGTTGCATCGGCGGGTTGCGTGCGGTGCGTGCGCACGCTATACCTTGTGCGCTGCAGTGTCTGGCGTGGTTTGCTTAACGTTTTTGGGAGCCCGAGCATGGCTGAGATCAGACCTTTTGAAGCTATTCGATATGACTATAACGCCGTAGGTGGCGACCTTTCGGCGCGAATCGCCCCGCCGTATGACGTGCTGGACCAGACAGAAAAAGATGAGTTGCTGGCCAAGAGCGATCGAAATATCGTTGCCATCGACCTTCCACACATTCCGCCCAAGTCGTTAGGCCCCCAGGAGGTCTACGAACGCTCTGCCCGCACGTTGCAAGCCTGGCTCGACGACGGGACGCTGGTGCGTGAGGCAGAACCGGCTTTGTATGTTTACCACCAAGTGTTCGAGCAGGCCGGCAGGGCTTACACTCGCCGTAAATTCATCGCACGGTTGCGGTTGGTGCCGTTCTCCGAGGGCGTGGTGCTGCCGCACGAGGAGACCTTCGGCGGGCCGAAAGAGGATCGCCTGGCTTTGATGAAAACCACGGCGTGCAATCTCTCGCCGGTGTTCGGCCTCTATACCGACCCACAGGACGCCGTGGGGCAGGCCTTTGAGAGCACGGTGGCGAAAAAGCCAAACATGCACGCCACCCTCAAAGAGGTCGAGAACCGCGTCTGGATCGTCACCGACCCGGAGATTATTGAGCGGGTCTGTGCAGTTCTGGCGGACAAGCGGGTCTTCATCGCCGACGGGCATCATCGCTACGGAACGGCGCTTAACTATCGCGATTACGTGGCAGAGCAATCCGGCGGGACGCTGGACCCGCAGCATCCAGCCAACTTTGTGATGATGGTGTTGGGGAGCATGGACGATCCGGGCAGCCTGATTATTCCGTATTATCGGGCGCTGGTGGGCGAAGGGCTGACCCTGGAAACGCTGAAGGCGGTTTGGGCGGAGGGGACGACAGCATGCACCGAGTCTGAGGCGGACGTGGTGCTCTACGAGGGTAATAGCAGCCAAACCCTGCCGCTCAAGTACACCAAACGTCAGGTGCTCAGCCAATTGGCGGAGGGCAAAAGCGATGCCTGGAAAGCCTTGGACTATGCCTATCTGCATCGCTACCTGATCGACGAGTTGCTGGCTAAGAAGTTCGGCTCGGGATACTCGATCGAATATGCCAAATCGCGGGAACAAACCGAGTCGATCGCCAGACAGCACAACGGGATTGGTTTGCTGGTCAAAGCCACCCCCATGCCCCACCTGCGGGCGGTCAGTGAAGCCGGTGATCTAATGCCCCAAAAGAGCACCTACTTCTATCCGAAGCTTGCCACCGGGTTCACCATAAATCCGTTGTCGTGAGAGGAAGGCAAGAGGCAAGAGGCAAGAGGCAAAAGGCAACGAGGCAACAAGGCAGTAAAGTGGGTGGCCCACCGCTTTAGCGGTGGGGGACGCGAATGCTTGGCACGATTTTACCCCAGCGCTACAGGCTTTTTCGACAATCTCTTCGCATTTTCCACCGGCGGGACGCCGGTGCCACCGACTTTGGACTTTGGACTTTGGACCTTGGACTTTAGCGACAAAGGCGGGTGGAACCCGCCCTACAACCTTGGCGATGAGTTGATGCTACTTTGCAAAGACGCTATGAGCGATGCGTGCTGGCGGTGCCGGCGGTGCCGGCGCGGGGCGGTGATTACACTGCTTACAGTTGCCCTGTGCGGCTGTGCACCAGCCACGATCGACCTTTTTGAACCCGTCCCGGTTTCGACGGAAACCCCGGAGTTCTTTGACGATCGCAACTGGGCAACTGTATTGCGAGAGAACGTCCGGTCTGAACTGGTGGACTATGACCATCTGGCCAGCCACGACGAGCCGCTTACCCGTTACCTGCAACTGATCGCCCAAGTCGGCCCGGAATCCACACCGGAATTCTTCAAGGATTCCCAGTTCCGCCTGGCCTATTACATCAATGCGTACAACGCCGGGGTGCTGCGAGCGGTATTGCACGAGAAGGCCCCCGAGACGATGTATGCAACCGGCAAACTATCACTCGATTACCGTTACCGTTTGCGTGTGGATGGTCGGCTTGTCACGCTCCACGATTTGCGAGCTGCCGCCCGGGCTGCCGGTGATTTGGATGCGCGGGTTGAGTTTGCGCTGTGTGGTGCGGCAATGGGGTGTCCACCATTGTCGGATCAGCCGTTCCGGCCTGACACCTTGTCGCAGCACCTTGAGCGCTTGGCTCACCGTGCCATGGAGTTGCCGCAGATGGTGCGGATTGATCATCAGAGGCAGCGGTTGCTCATTGGATTGCCTGTCTCGCAGCGCCGCGAGGACTTTCTGACGCACTACCGCAAGCTGACCGGGGTGAGTTGTGCGACACTGCTTAACGTTCTGCTACAGATGGCTGACGGCGTGCGGCGCGAGTGGCTTAACACTGCTGTCGGGTATCGGGAGGGCATCATTCCTTTTCAGCGTAAACTGAACCGCTGGTCACGGTAGCCCGTTCGTAGAGGCGGACGGTATGGCGGTGTTTGAGCAGATGCTTACGCACTTGTGGCCCAAAACCTTCGTAGCCCGCCCAGGCGTAGGCCGTCGGATGGAGTCGCTGAGCCACCAACCGATATCCACGGGGCGGGGCGAACGGCTCATAGTGCTCGGGGCTGTTTCTGACCGAGAAGTTCACGCCGATGAATCGTGCCTTGCCGGCGCGGGCGGTTTCGTGAGAGACAATCCACGGGAGCAAACCATCGGGGAGCCCGTCCGTCACCATGGCGAAATCCGGGTTGCCCCCAAGCAGCACTTCAGGGCGTGACACGTTCAGCCCTTTGTTGACAATGATCTCGTTCAGGAAATCCGGTGGATACACCACTAAAGCATAATCCCGAGCGAAATGTGCGAACGAACCGGCTGATGCCAGGAGCACGCCGCAAACCCCAACCCGCCGCAGCGCAGGGACCGGAATATGCTTGAGCGCCAAAACCGCCCCGCACACCACAAAAGGAAGGTACAGCATCAGGAATCGCCCATAGAACACGATTCTTTGCATGAACACCGCTGCGATGACATGGAGTAGAAAACATCCAATGGCGGCGGCAAGGGTCGCACGCACCGTAGGATGAACATTTGCTCGGCGACGCCACAGAAGCAGTGCCACGGCACAAACAAACAAAGCCGGCAAAACAACCCCAATGACACCTTCCACATCGCGCATGTATCGCCACAGGAACATGTAGCCTTCATCCGCGGAATCGCCCTTCATGTTATTGAGAGCCCACCGCTGCATCCTCTCCTGCCCATTCTGAACGTTCTGTAAGTACGAGGTGCCCACCGACCGGGCCAACAGTTCAAATCCGCCGATCACCGCCGCCGAGCCGATGGCATAAGACGCCGCGGCGACGCGACGATGCCGGGCGACTGTCAGCAAAACCACACCGTTCAATATCACCATCGCGAAGAAACCCGGATAGGTCGCGAAAGTCAGGCCGGCGAGCAAGCCGCCGGCAAAACCACGGTAGATCGCCCCTCGGCACGAGTGCGGCACGCGCGACACGATGCACAACGCCACCAGCCCCATCAACAAGGCCTCGTGGTACGGAACCATGTGCCGAATCCAAACATTGGAATTGACCAGCAAGCCGTGAACGGCAACCAACAACAAAGCGTACCAGGGCGAACCCAGCCAGATACGCCCCAGAGCGTAAAGGCACCAGGCGATCCCCAGGGTAACCAGAACGTTAAACGCCGAAACCGCGTCGTAGTACGGCAAGGTGCCCCCAGCCACGTCAGCCAAAGCTGCCACTGCCCACTGCATCGCCACCGGCAGCGCACCGACCATCACAAACCCCGGTCGGCCTGTAGGCTTGAACGGCTCTATCATGCCGAAGAAGTACTCGCCGGCCAATAGATGATCGACAAACGGCTCGGCGCAATTGTAAGCCCACTCGTCAGGGTGAAAGAAGTGCCCCGAGCCGATCAGCGAAAAGCGATAACATGCCAGAGCGGCGATCAGGACGACAAGTATCACCCCAGGGTTCACCTTGCCTTGCCCTTTGCCGTGATCCAGCCTCCCCGTCGGGCAGGGCCCACCGTGCGGGCCATCTCGCTCAGAAGAAAAGACAGATGTGGACATGCGTGTCCCTTCTCCATTCCCGACCAATCACCAGAATCAACCCGTACCTCGCGGTAATCAGGAGAACGCCAGCCACAACATAGCCAGGATGCTGAGTAATGCCATCGCACTGATCACGATCAGGTTAATGCCACGCGCTGTGCCCCAACGTCGCTGTGTGGCAGGCGGCCGGCGTGGTGATGATGCCGATGGTGCCGATGGCTGTGAACCACAGGTGCGGTGACCACCGCCAACGCGTGTGGGCGGTTGCACTCCTCGCAGATAACCACCCTGGAGCCGCCGGTAAGATCGGCATTGCCGCTCGCACCGCAATGCTCACACACAAATGAAGTTAAGCGTAGCACCTTAACCTGCTGTGAACAGTGCGGGCATTGCACGTGGTGGGACAACGAGCCGCGATCCACCACCACATCCCCACCGCAGCCGCCGCAAACCAGATGAAACACTTCTCGCACCGTCGGCTCGGCAACAGATGTCGCTGGAAATGACATTGGAGTGTGCGATTGCGTCATTCAATGACCTCTGGCTGCAACCAAAGGGGACAAGGGAAAAAATCCGCAGATTACACAGATTACGCAGATTGATAAAAAAATATACTCAAATTCTTCTGAGAACCCCCAGAGGGGGGGCTCAGAAGAAGCCACCTCGTTGCCTCGTTGCCTCTTGCCTCTTGCCTCGGTTCGGCGGGTGGAACCCGCCCTACATCTCTTGCCTTTTCACCCGCGGTGAATTATCCGGGCTAATCGCAGCCGCCCCGGGCACTCTCAACCGCTTCGGAGGTGACGTAGCGATACTTTCCAGAAGCCTGGGTTTCGATCCGGTCCACCAGCCGGATGCGCATCTCAATGTTTTGCCCCAACTGCCTCCGCACCCCGGATTCGATCCGCCGCCGATCATGCTCGTTAAAGCGCTTTTGAGGAACGACGTAAATGTCAATGTCGCGTCGAGGGCCTTGGCGAATGTGAAACCGTTGAACGCTCTCCAACTCGCGCAACACGTAGATAAGCGACAGGGCATGCTTCAACGTCCCATCGGTGGCCACCAGATGGTCCGTCCGCCGCCCCGCCACCACGTCCATGAGCGGTAGTCCGCGCCCGCACGAACAGGTTCCCGGCAACAGTCGGCCCATGTCCTCGGTTCGATAGCGGATCATTGGCATGGCGTAGGTGTCCAGATGCGTCACCACGATCTCGCCCGGTTCGCCGACCGGCAGAGGGGTGCCGTCCGGGCCGACGACCTCCATCACCACGTTCTCGGACATAATGTGCATGCTGCCGGCGGGGCATTCATGGGAAAGGAACCCGGCTTCACGACAGCCGTACCCATTGGCTACCGGCACCTGGAAATAATCCGAAATGGTCTTGCGTTGGCCGGCATCGAACACCTCGCCGCTGACGAAAACCGCACGCAGGCCCGCGGGGCGCACGATCCGTGAGATCGAACGCCCGAACTCGCACAGTAAGGTTATGCTGCTGGGATACCCGAAGATGGACACTGGCGCGAACCGCTCGATGCGGTCCAGATAATCCCGCATCACCGGGGGTGATAGATCAAAGGCACTAAGCAGTAGTTCGTTGGTCAGCCGATCTCGCCACATTCGCAGGCGTTCCTGCTTGCGAATTTCCGCCGGAGCCCCCCACAGATAAACCTCACGCTCGCCCGGTAGCACCCCAAACCATTGGTGAGTATGCATGCGGGCGGCTTTGTCGCACCCGATCCGGCGACGGCCGTAGTGAAACACCAGCGTCTCGCCCGTCGATCCGCCGGTGGTGGACGAGTATACCCCACCGGCAACCCGGCGGTTGGTCAGTTGCTCGCGGTTGGCCCGGATGGTGGCTTTATTCAGCAGCGGCAGGGATGCCAGTATGGCGAAGGGGTCATCCTTTTGGGGGTCTGCCCCGCAAGCCTTGAAAGTCTCGCGATAGTACGGGCAATGCCGCCAGGCTGCCGACAACAGGCTGCGAAGCTTGTCTGCCTGCAGCGCGCGAAGTTTCGCCGGCTCCCACCACTGCCGGCGATTCAACTCACCCCAGTAGCGGAAGGTTCTGCGCCCCATGATACGCTCGTGGAGCGGCGAGAGCAGATAGCGAACGAAAAACGAATTCACCGTGACTCGCGTACCCTATAAATCCAGTCCTGATCCACAAACACCTCCTATTCGATCATCGGTAACTATTTACACGCTCTGGAATTGTCCAAGAGGGGGAAAAGCTATCAGCTTTCAGCTTTCAG
>JAGLWJ010000145.1 GCA_023133475.1 Phycisphaerae bacterium
CATGGCCAAGCTCCATCTTACGCCACAGCCTATGTCTCCGTTTGTGAAACAGGGTCACCTTATGGCAACCTATCGTCGGAGACGCTTGGCCATGCCACCCGTCGCGGCATTGATTCAATGAATTGCCCGATGCCAAAATTGCAGAGCACTGATACATCGACTATAATCCCACGAGGGTGTGTTTGTGTGATGCTTTCAGATGTCGGAGTTGTGCGTATGTTCCGGATTGATCAAGTGGCTTCAGAGTTGGCAAGGTCGCCAAATGCTGCACCTTATCCGCTTGGTGATGCAGCGGTTTGACCAATTGTTCTAAACCATGAGAACTTTGATTTATGTTCTTACGTTTGTGCTTCTTTGCCCGGGGGCGACTTTGTGGGCCCAGGAGCGGGTGGCTGAGACTGTCCATAATCTGTCAGCCGGCGGCCCGGGGCAGATTCGCTCCGCGGATGAGAGGCAGGTGTGTGTTTTCTGCCACGCACCACACAACACCGCCGGGATGCGCCCGTTGTGGAACCGTGATCTGCCGGTATCGAGTTACCGCATCTACCAATCATCCACACTCGACGCCAAGCCCGGACAACCCACCGGCTCCAGCAAGCTCTGCCTGAGTTGTCACGACGGCACCATCGCCCTGGGTAGCGTGCTCAGCCGCTCCGATCGTATCCGCATGCTCGGTGGGGATTTCATCCCGTCAGGGCTCACCAACCTGGGCACGGACCTTTCCGACGATCATCCGATCAGCTTCGAGTACACCTCCGGGCTGGCGGCGTCGGATCGCCAATTGGCCGGCCCCGCAACGCTGCGCCGGGAAGTCCGGCTGGATTCCAAAGGCCAACTACAGTGCACCTCGTGCCACAACCCGCACAGCAACGTCAACAGCGACTTCCTGGTGGTGAGCGGGGCGCGTGGCGAATTGTGCATCTCCTGCCACACCATGCAAGGGTGGCCTTATTGCACGCACGCGACCGCAAGGGCGACGGTTGCCGGGTCGCAACGGGCCGACTGGCCTTACTCGACCGTGGCTGAAAATGCCTGCCAGAGCTGTCACCGCCCACATGCCGCCGGTGGTCGAGAACGGCTGCTTATTTTCGAGAAGGAAGAGGACAACTGCTTGAGCTGCCATGACGGTCAAGTGGCTGGCAGCAACATTCTGGCAGAGATCGACAAGATCAGCGCCCACGATCCACGCCGGTATTTCGAGGTGCACGATCCCGCCGAGCCGCTACGGGGCGATCCGGTGCATGTGGAATGCGCCGACTGCTACAAGTGCCATCAACGCTCCGGCATCTTGTCTGATCGCAGTTTCTCCGCCCACCGTTTGCATATTGTGGACCAGCGCACGCCGTGCTCTGCCTGTCACGATCCCCATGGCATTAGCGTAACGAGGAGCTTCGGTTCGGACCACACTCATCTGATCAATTTCGACCTGAGCATCGTTCAGGAATATCCCGCTACGCACCGACTAACGTTCAGGGACTTAGGGACGTTTGCAGGAAGTTGCACGCTGCTCTGCCATGGGTCGCCCCACAACGACCGCCAATACAGCCCGCAGAGCATTTGAGTATGATCCTGATTGTGATGGGGATGTTTACTTCGACAACATCTCCGCCTTTGCGGATTGCATGGACAGACCCGGTGCAACACCCTCCCCCGCATTATCCGAGTGTGCCGGGGCATGCTTTCCGCGTTCGCCTTCAACGGCGCCCACAAAGTGGGGTTAGGGGGTGTTGTGGGGTTGTGCCGTTTTGGCGACACCGGCGGGGGCGGTCGACGTGTCCGGTGATCAGTTCGGGACATGGGCGTTGGCTCAGAGCCCGTACCAGCTTACCGGCGACGTTCGTGTCCCGCCGGGCGAGATGCTGATCATCGAGCCTGGCGTGGTTGTGACAGCGCGGGGGCATTACAAGCTGACGGTCGATCAGGCAACATTGCTCGCGGTGGGGACAGCCCAGCAACAAATTCTCATGACCGCTCAGACCCAGGTGGTCGGATGGCGCGGAATCCGATTCGAACAGGCAGACGACAGTTCGGTGATAAGCTACTGTATCATCGAATATGCCAAAGGGAGCGGCGATTGGCCTGGTGTACGCGGCGGGGCTATTCACTGCAAGGGATGTTCGCCGACGATTTCCTGCAACGAATTGCGTTTCAACCAGTCGTGCAACGAGAACTACAACGGGACCGGTGCCGGTGTGACAACCGATGATTCCTCCGCGTTGATCGTCGGTAATTACATTCACCACAATATCCGTGACAGCGGTGGTGGGATTTGCTGCCTGAACGATAACGATTCGGTGATCTCCGGAAACCTGATCACGAATAACACCGCGCACTATTGTGGCGGGGGCATATACTTCGGTTCCGGCACAGCCCCCATCGCGGAAAACAACGTGGTCATGCACAATGACGACAATATGTGGGGTGGGGGCGGCATCTCCTCCTGGGGTTCACATGCGATTATCCGCAACAATGTCATCGCCAAAAACACCACCACCAAGCATGGGGGAGGGCTGTACTGCCGGTACGACACGGCGGTGATCCAAAATAACACCATTGTCGACAATCAAGCCTCTCAATATGGTGGGGGCATCTACGTGCTGAATCAGGCTTACACTTGGCCTGAGGTCTCCAACACCATAATTTGGGGCAACAGCGCCTCGGCGGGCGATCAGATTTACCTCTGTCCTGATACCGAGTCGGCAGTCAACATCGAGTGCAGCGACGTGGAAGGCGGTTGGGCGGGCACCGGCAATATCAACACCGATCCGCTTTTCGTGGATGCCGGCCAAGAGGACTATCACCTTTCCGCAGCCTCCCCCTGCATCGACGCGGGGGATTCGGGTTTCGTGCCCGAGCAAGGGGAAAGCGACATGGATGGCGAACCTCGCGTGGTGGACGGGGACGGCGATGAAGAACAGCCCGGACTGCAACGGAAATGCCGTGCCCGACGAATGTGAGACAATCGGGGGAGGTGACTTCGACAACGATGGAGATATTGATCTTGACGATTTTTGTGCCTTCGCCGACTGTATGGCTGGACCGGGTATGCCACCAGCCCCGGCATTGCCCGATTGCGTGACGGCATGCCTCGATGCGTTCGATTTTGACAGTGACAACGACGTGGACCTGACGGATTTCGGCGGATTGCAGGAGATGTTTACCCAATAACCGTCCGCCGAAAATCAGTTGTAGGGCGGGTTTCACCCGCCGTTGTGGAATCATGCAGCGGGTAGAACCTGCCCTACGTCCGTGATTGCGCCGTTTGCTCAGTTTTTCACGCTCTATTTTTCACACCCCGCACTCCACGCTCCACACTCCACGCTCCCCTTCGGGTCGCCGCTAAACGTTGCGGATTGTCGCCGCTAACCCGCATTTCTCACACCGCAGAGAGCGCGGAGACCGCAGAGTATTCCCTAGAAAGAAGTTACAGCTAAATTAGAGCGCGTCAGGTTTTGACAGTGTGTTTATTATCTGTTCAACGCTAATTGCGATAACTTCCTACCTTTCAATTCTCTGCGGTCTCTGCGTGTTCCGCAGTGGATTAGATGCGATTGCCTTGCCCTCTCCCCGGAATCACCCGGCAAAACCGATGATGGCGATAATAGGCCGGTGGTCGCTGCCCTCACCTTCCCCGGTGCGGGTCCACGGGCAGGTTAACTCCCGGCTCATGTAGATGTGGTCTATACGCAATCCGGGAACATGGCGTCGAAGGCCGTTAACCGGCCAAGTGGCTCCCCTGCCCCACCCTGCCAGCTCGTGACAACTCCGTAACCCCACGCGATCGACCTCGGCGGCAAACCGCGAATTGCCGGTGAAGTTGAAGTCGCCAACCATCACCACGGGGTTGGTATCGAGAACCGCCATGTCAAGCAATTCCATCAGTTGCACACCCTGGCGGTGAAAACAGCCTATACCCACGGGAGGAATCAGGTGAATGTTGAAGAACGTTACCGGACGACCGTCGATCCGCATCACCACCTTCAAACAGGGGAGGTTCAACTCAGCCGGGTAAAAACAAACCGCCCCGGGACTCTCAAAAGGAACCTTCGAGTAGACCGCCAGACCAAAGTAATCCCGGCGTGCAATGGTCACGACGTGTGGGTATAGGCCCTTGAGAGCCGGGTGGAGGGCTTCATGCCAACGCTCGGTGTATTCCTGAACAAACAGGATGTCAGGGTCAGCCTCGGTGATCTCGCGGATCAAACTCATTCGTTGCCGGTTCGCCCCGAATGGGTTGACAGACATCACGGTGATGACTTTCCCCGAGACAACCCCGGAATCAGCCGGAAGATAACAACTCAGCGACGGCCCCAGCGTAACCGCCAACGGTGGAAGAGCGGCAAGGCAAAGCCTCCACCTTTTCCGGGCCGCCGACACTACCAGCAATACAGCGGTTGCAAGCCCAACGTGGAAGGCGAAAGTGTCGATATAGAACGCAATGAGCGAAAACCCGGTGTGGAGCCGGGACGTTGTACGAAAGTCAGGCTGCCACAGCAGTGCGAAAAGCACCACTATGTAAAGTGCGGCAAGAACCAGCACTGCCCCGGCTGTGCCCGCCCGGGCGAGGAGACTGGTCTGGGGTACGCGGTTCGGCTCCTCTCTTGCGGAGGGATTTGCTTTCCCGGAGTCGTTCTGGATTGAATTCCGCTCGGAGTTCATCTTTATGAATACGTTGGCGTGGGTGTTTGGTTCTGGGGCAAAACGGATCAGTCCAGGCTAAAGCCGAATACGCCCCTCTGGACCGGATACTATCGCATGTATACCATAATGTAGAGGGGTTATCAGGAGGTGACATGAGATTCAAATCCACCGTGACGACCGAGCCGGAAGCGGCGTTGGCTGCCGAATCCCTGTGTGCCGAGGTCCAGGACTACGAACCCGACTTGGCTGTTCTGTTCACCTCGCATCACTATGATCCGGATTTTCAACTCCTGCTGAGCGGTGTGTATGAGCGGATCAATGCCCGCAATCTTATCGGATGTGCCGCCGAGGGCATTATCGGGCCTTGCCAGGAACTCGAACGTCAACCCGCCGCCGTCCTGTGGGTGGCGGAGATGCCCGGAACCCGCGTTCTGCCTTTCATTCTCGATTATGCGGACCTGCAAAACCTCAACACTCCCGAAGCGATGCGCGATCGCATCGGCATCCCCCTGGACGACTGCCCGTGTTTCATCGCCCTACCCGACCCCTTCTCCATCCCTGCCGAAGGATTGCTCGAACGCCTGGGTGGCGCTTTCCCGGGAGCGCCCATCGTTGGGGGGATGGCCAGCGGTGCCGAAACCATAGGTCAGACCCGCTTATTCCTAAACGACCAGGTCCTTCGTCAGGGGGCGGTGGGCGTCTCTCTGACCGGTGATGTGGGCATCAACACCATCGTCTCTCAAGGATGCCGCCCGGTAGGCAAACCCTACATCATCACCGAATGCCAAGACAACCTCATCACCAAGCTGGCTGATCGGTCGGCTTACGACGTTCTCAACGAGGTGTACGGCGAGGCATCGGCTGAGGAACAGAAGCTGATGCAGAATTCCATTTACCTGGGTCGTGCGGTTCCGGGCTCGCCGGGTCCAAGCGACTTTCTGGTGCGGAATGTTCTCGGGGTGGTGGGTGGCAAAGCCATCGCCATCGGCGATCACCCGCGTCAAGGCCAGATCATCCAGTTTCACGTGCAGGATGCCGAGACTGCCGACCGAGACCTGCGTTTGTTGCTCCGCTCTCAAGTGGTGGATCAGAATCTTTCTCCTGCCGGTGGTCTGCTGTTCAATTGCAACGGTCGCGGCGCGCGTCTGTTCGGAAAGCCGGACCACGACATCAAGGTCGTCAACGAGTTGGTAGGCAGTTGCCAGGTCGCCGGTTTCTTCGCCGCCGGTGAGATCGGGCCGCTTGGTGACGAGACTTACGTGCACGGGCTGACCAGCAGCCTGGCGTTGTTCACATCCCAGCATTCGTGACTGTAGGGCGGGTTCCACCCGCCTTTTTGGCATGGTGCGGCGGGTAGAACCCGCCCTACGTCGCTTGTTGCCACGCTCACCCCGGCGACAGGAAAAACAGGTGTTGATCTTACGTAGGAGACGGGTATGTTATGTGCTTTGAAGGTGGCCCGACGGTTTGGCGCGGAGTTTCGAGAGGGCTGTTATGCGTAAGACTACAGTGCTAATCCCCCTGTTTGCGGTGGTTGCTCTAGGCTGTTCGGAGGGTGCTCGAGACCGCTTGACCAGGTTCTTCTTTGAAGTGCCGGGCCAGACTGAGACGGCGGCTGATAACGGCGAGAAACCCGCATCGGCACGACAGACTGCGGCGGATCAGCCGGAACCTCAGTATGCCTCGGTCCATCAGCCCTATGCGGAACATCAGTGCTCTGCCTGTCACGACGTTGGGCAGCGGATGCGCGTGGTTGACGATCTGGCGTCGGCCTGCGGCACGTGCCACAAACGCTACTTCGGGGAAGAGGCCGCCCACGGCCCGGTGGCTGATGGCGATTGCTCTGAGTGTCACATGTCGCACCGCAGCCGCTATGCGCATCTGCTCAAGTCCACTGTCCGGGATTCGTGCACGGGGGATTGTCACGATCCGGACGATTTGTCGGACGTGGATGCCCACGGCGGCCCCGACGCCGATAACTGCACCACCTGCCACGACCCCCACTTCGGCAGTTCGCCGTATCTTAGAGCCGGGGAAGGTTAACCGAGTGAGCCGGGTCCGACCCCGGTGATGCGAACACCAACTTGTCGCCTTGACCAAGGAGTGCAACCATGCTCAGAAAGACGCGCGTTTTGTCCACATCGGTGCCCGGTGGCACACATTGTAATAACCGGGATTCTCTTGATCGCCGGAGAGTCAGGCTCGGGCTATACGGATGGTGTGCGGGGTTGTGTGTCACCATCCTGCTGGTTGGATTGGTCGGTTGCGGCACGAACCTCGAGGCTGTGGTGGCCCAGACGGGCAATGCCACCGCCACCACGATGCTCGATATGTTGCTTACCGATTTCGCCAATTCGGTGGCCTACACTTTCGAACAGTACAATCAGCCGAGCCCCCCCGACGGTGACGGCGACGCCAACGGTGACGCTGTCGATGGAAACGGAGGGGACGGCTCTGACGGGGCGAGTCTGTACGCGGCAGACTGTGCGTCCTGTCACGGTGATGATGGAGCCAGTGGTTTCGCACCTGACGTCACCGGCATGGCTGACGCGGAGCTGACCGACGGCTTGGCGTCCTCCAGCCATGGGGCAATTACCTTGACCGACGAGGAGATAGCTGCCATTTCCGAGTTTCTCGGTGGTGGCGGTGACGATGGTAGTGGTGGCGATGATGCAGCCTTGGACGGTGCCGAGTTGTTCGCTACGAACTGTGCGTCTTGCCACGGTGCCGACGGTTTTGCACCCGACATCACCGGCTTGACGGCTGAGGAGATGGCCGGCGGGTTGACCTCGGGTGTTCATTCATCAATATCTTTGACGGAAGAGGAGGTTGCGGCAATAACCGACTCCCTCTAGTGATCAGTTAAGTTGATATTTCGGGGTAGAGGTGATTCAGTTTGATGCGGGCGTCAGCGGCAGTGAATTGCCAATTCACTGTATTCACTCTCGCGTTTCGTTGCTCTTGCCAAATCCGAATCTCCTCGGCCAACTCGTGTCGGGTTTCGAAATACTGGCCCAAACACTGCCGGGCGAACACGCTCAACTCCATCTAAGCCATATCCAGCCGGCTTCCATGTTTCGGCGTATAATGGATAAGGGGTATTCAGTTGCCTCCAGTGCCGTTTTCGGCGAGAGAGTTTCGTGGCGGGCGGGTCGCACGCAAGGGTGGTGGCGTCTTCAGGATCAGGCTCCGGGCGAAGGCCACGCTGTAGTCCTTATAGCCCTTCATCGCCGTGAGAATCTCGTTCTGCCGGGCCGGCTTGACGTGCGTCAGCTCCAAGGCGCATGTACGCACAATCGCTCCTTGGTCGAAGGCTGATGCGTTAGCCAGTTCATCACCAAGAAACTCAGGTTCAGACCTCCTGATCTCTTGGATTTTGTAATGAGCCCGACTTCGCCGAACCGGGGCCGATAGACGCCCGGTTGGGAGGGCAGGGGTGAACGGACTTGAGGAACATGGCGGTGACACTCCCAGGTCAATCTGTGTTATCCGTGCCCTCTCGGCCGGGAGGGGGAAAGGAGCTTCAAGTCTCCTCATTCGAGGCATCGGCGCAGGAGACCAGATCGTAGACCAAACGCAATTGAGTGCCGGGGAACTCCGTATTGGTCGAGTTAAGCTCCCGGCACAAATGACGCACTGCCGCGTCCGCGCAGGGATTGGCTAAATGGTGCAGCCGTATGGTTAGAGTGCCTTGCTCCTGATCAGGAAGAATATCCGCCTCGGCGCTGAAGATGCCCTGTGCCAGACCGCGGGCGTCGTCACGACGGGACATCTTCTCACGCAGGGTATAGACCATGGCTGTCTCGGCGCGGTAGGCGATCATCTTAATGGTGTCCAGCAGATGTTTGCTCTGAGCGCTTAAACGCTGGAAGGACTCCTGCTCAGATAAGTCCGCCACCAAAATGTGCCTGGCGACGGCCTTGCGCTTACTCTTGAACTCCTCGATCTCCTCTTGCAAAGCAATGCTCTCCTCCAGGAGAGCAGCCTTTTCTTCGATGTGACTCTCTACATTTGCGGGGTTGATCTCGCCCTTCAGGCTCAGACCCCCAAACTCAGCCAACTTGCGGTTGAGAATGCCATTTTTGCTGCGAATCTTGCCGTCCAGTTCACGATATGCCGGGTTGACCACGCGGGTGGTATCAGGAATCTTTTCGATGTTGTAGTCCACAAGACGGTCTAGGGAGTAGTGTTCACGCATGTATTTTAAAAAAGTTTTCCTGAGACCATCTAGCGAACATGGCTGCGGCTACGCAGCTCAGATCGGAGCGGTAGTCCGTGGACAGAATGGAGGTCTGATGCCCGCTGTCGGTCAGCTTGCGGACCTCACGCACCCAAACCTTCTTCCCCAATAAGACCCCGCGTTCGGCCAGTTTCATTTCCACCAAGTTGCCATTGGCTAATCTCACTTGTTGAGCAGTGAATTCCTCTTGGGGCCAGGACTCTCCTGGATACTTGTGATATGTCAAGCAGGCGATATGCCGGTCTTTCATTCTACCCATGAAGTCCGGACTGTAACCTTCCCGGTCGAAAATCACGGTAAAGCGATGCCGCAACGGATCGCCGGCCAGTTCCTCCTTGGTAGGTTGGTTGGGAATGTCGTTCTCCAGCCGGGGAATAATGTCGTTCTCCAGGACTTGAAGGAGCCCCGGGTCCACTTCCTTGGTGATCACCAAGAAGGGTTGGCCGTCCATGGCGTTGACCCAATAGTCGGTGGTGGCCCTCATGCAAAGTTTCTCACGGGCAACGTAATGTCGCGGCAGTTTGGTTTGCTCTCCAAAATAGACACGTACGTGACCGTCCACATAGCAGGTGGCAGCGCTCTGGGGAGAAGCCGCCATCCAGTCGTTGCACAGTTGGGCACTCCATTGTGTAGGATGTTCGGCATCTGAGAGATGCTCGATCTTGGCTCGCAGGGTGCGAACTTCCGGGACACGGTCCAGACCCAGTATCTTGCCCCATTCGCCCGGAGCGCAATAGCGAAGTCTTTCCACCGATCTGAGTCGGGCCAAGGCCATGAAAGCCAACAACAGGAAGATACTTTTCAATCCGTAATAGCCTCGGGGCAACTCGAAATACTTCTCGGTATGACGAAGCAGACCGCCAACCAACAATGCCGGCAAAGCCAGAAGAACGCCGGCATTGGGAACATCCAAAGAAGGCTTGAAGTCTACCGCCATCTCATCCAGCAGCCCCAAGCCGGCCCACACACGATCCGAGGTGTTGGTCGCCCCCATGCCCATTGGAGCGGCGGCGTCTTCGGCGCTACGTTGGCTCTTTGAGCTTGCTTCCTGTGGATGGTTCTCGGGGCGAGTTTGTTCTAGCGGAGTTGCTTTATGCAGTCTTCCGGCGCGCACGGCTTTAGACAGCGTATCTGCTTTCAAACCAAGCCGGGCCGCCACTTGGGACACGCTCAGCCCTTGGTCTAACAATTGCTGCGCTTGAGCCAGGACTTCAGGAACCAGGACAGCCGGCCCTCGCCTTCGCGGCGTGGCATAAAAACCGGCTGGGCCTTTATCACGATAGAGTTTTACGGCTCGTTTGACGCTGATCAGTGGTACGCCAAAAGCCCTGGCAATCTCAGCCTGCCTGGTATTGCCGTTGACGCAGAACTGTGCGGTGATCATTCGGAAGGTGCGGACATCGTTTTGGTCGTGGAAAAAGACGGGCATAAGCCCATTGAAGTAGGTGACTCGACCGTCCTGTTTGCTGAAAGCCAAGTTGGGATTGATGTTGGTGACCCCAACGGGGAATATTGGTAGCTGCATTTGCGGCATGAGCGGCGCTTACGGTCAATAGGATTTCTCCATGGTCGGCAGACCGCTATCTCGCTGCCGGCCCAAAGCCGTATCATTGCAGAATCCAACGTCGCTTGCGAGAGGAGCAAACACCTTACCCCACAAAAACGCTCTAAACCGCCACCCACAAGCCCATTAGAACCAAAACAAGCCGAAACAGGCTCTGCCTAGAGATCAGGAGGTCTGACGTTGCGGCAGAGCCTTGCCTGGATCATGGCACGGCGAACGGCTTTCAGCTCAGGCAGCCCGAAGTCCGCCACCAGCATCTTGCCGTAGAGCCGGGAAAGCTGCCGGACAGCATCCTTGATGTTCTCGAATTCGCCGGTCGGATGGCCATTCTTGACGTAGTAGCTCTCGGCGTGCTCCAGGTAGGCAATGACGAGTTCGCCCACGCTCAGGGCACGCGGTGAGTCGAGCAACTCACGCCGCTCGGCCAGTTGCCGGTGGTTCGACAGCCACTCGGCGATGACCTGTTCGTATCGTTGCCGGCTCTCCTCCGTGCCGTGCTGGCCGAGGTAGATGTCGCGGCCGTTGAGCCGGACGACAACGAGACTGAAAGGCTTGGGGAGGCGGTACTTGGGGATTCGTGCGGAACGTCTGTCGGGCATGGTTTGGGCTCCTCGAAGCTCGAAAGTGGTAATTACCACTTTTCGGGGCTTTCAGAGCCGCTCTGCCCGACGCAGGCAGGTACGCTAACTAGCGTTCGGCCAAGGGATTATATCAAAGCGGGCGATCGGATTCGAACCGACGACGTCCAGCTTGGGAAGCCGGAGCAAGGCGATCCTAACCCACTGTGTGATAACGACTTAAGCGATGGCACCAGCAACACTTAGCTACTGGTTCTGGACTGTCTGCGCACTGCGTTCTGGACTGTTTCCACGCTGGTTTTGCCACGAATCTGCCACGACTTCGTGACCACTGATTACGGCTTACGTATCTTGATATCACTCCGGAACCGGTCGGGCGCGGCCGATTTCCTCGTTTCGCCGCGTTTTGCCGTGCTGGCGAAATCGAAGTCCATAACTGCCTACGACTTCCCACCCGTCCGCCGTATCTTCTTTCGGGTGTTCACGCGACCGTAGCGGCAGCAGCGGGAAGGATCGCGGCTACTCCGCCATACCTGCCGGGGTGCCCAGGCGATAGATGCCTATGGAAGCTGCATACAGCACGGAACCATCGAAGCTAATCGACAAATGCGCCACCGGAAGGACTTCTTGGTCGAGCCCCTGGTGAAGTTTCTGGAACTGGTCCCCACCATCGGTGGAGCAGTAGACGCCAAGCGCCGTAGCCACGTACACGACGGCCGAGTCCGATGGATCGACTGCTATCGCAGAAACCACGACATTGGGATCGAGACCTGCTGCCAGCTGCTCCCAGGATTGCCCGCCGTTCATACTCCGGTACAGACCGGTCGAACCGCATAGGAACACCCGCTGGTCGTCAGACGGGTCCACGACAACATCATCAAACCAACCATATGGCTCCGACAACCCGCCGGTGATCCCCTCCCAGGTTTCACCGGCATCGGTGCTTTTGAACACGCCAATATCAAACATGCCGGCGGCATACACTGTCTGAGGATTGGTGGGGCTTACCGCGATCGCCACGAAGGCGCTGTCAAACACTTTGGGGTCCGTCAAACGGGTCCAGTTCGTGCCTCCGTCGGTGGAACGATAGATACCGGCTCCGACAATCGTGTCGGGCGACATCGGCTCATCCGCGATCAGAGCGGTGTTCAACGAACCTACGTAGACGTAGTCCGGGTCCGAGGGGGCGAAGACGAATTCCTTGTGCTGGGTGTTAGTCCCCTCAGGAATGTCAAACTCGTGTCGCTCGGACCAGTTCTGCCCACCGTCGCGGGTTTCATAGATCATGGCCCCGGAGTCGACCAAGAGGTGCTCCGGGTCTGTGGGGTCCATACCCAGGGCCTCGCCTCCGGCGACCAGGCCGGAATAAGCTATGGTTTCCCAGCTCTCGCCCCCGTCGCTGCTTGCGAATGGCGCCATCCGCGTGATGGTGATGACATAGGCCGAGTCCTGCGGATCGATGAACACGCGTGGGGGATCGGCTCCGGTGTAGCCCTCCGAGGCGATCGCCCAGTTCTGACCCCCATCGGTCGACAGGAAATTGCCGCCGGCGTAGTTGTTGATGAAGACTCGATTGCAGTCCGCCGGATCGGTCTGGATGTCGACCGGCACGCCCGGGCTGATGCCCGGCGACCCCCACGTCTGGCGCTCTTCGTCCCAGAACTTCTGCCAACTGAACCCGCCGTCCGTGCTGCGGTAGAAGGCGAACGCGCTGCCGGCATAGGCGATGCTCGGGTCCTGTTCACAGAACTCCACGGCGGTGATGCGGTCCGCGCTGATGACCTCCTGCCATGATTCGCCTCCATCGCTGGAGAGATAAGCCCCACCAAAAACCACCTCTTGGGCGCCGACCATCTCAAAGGCGCACATAAAGGACCCGGCGCCGGCAAGCAGGGTATCGGGGTCATCGGGCTTCATGTACAGGCTGCTGACCTGAAGGCTATCCAGCCCGCGGGCCTGACGCCGACGGCGGCGAGGGTGAGCCGGACGAACCCACGGACGACGAGCCTGGAGATGATGGCTACGACGACGATGAGGACGAGGGAGGTGAGCCTGGCTCTATCGATGAACCGGCCGAAGACGGTGACGGCGAGGTAGTGCAGACCGGTGGAGGGGGCGGGGGTGGTCGACGTAGCGGGCTCTGTGGCCCGGGCGTAATTTGGCTGCTTGCCTCTCTGCCGGGGTTGGCTCTGTGGAAAGTGCGTAGGAGGCCCTGACCGTGCTACAGATTCGCCTTGTGTTTCCGCTGTGCGCACTCCTGTTCGTATTTGCGTGCGAGAGCAGGGACGCGCTTTTGCCGGGTGGCGACGCGCTGAGTCACACGGATATTCGCGGAGTCGTCACCGACGGAGATGGCCCCGTGTTTGGCGCGGTCGTTCGCGTGCAGACGACCACGCATTATGCTACCATGGCCGACGATGGGTGCTTCGTGCTTTCCGTCGCCGAACTGGCCGAGGGACCCTTCAACCTCACAGCGTGGGCGCCCGGGTACTTCTGCACCGGTCCGGTAGAGGCGACGGCGGGCCAGAGCAACGTCGAACTGCACTTGCACGCCCACGGCACCGAGGACAACCCCGACTACGCCTGGCTGCCCTCCCAGTATCATCAGGGCGAGGGAGAGGATCAGGGTTGTGCGCAGTGCCACAGTCGCGAGGGCACCACCATCCCCTTCACATTACCGGCAGACGAATGGCTGCTTGACGCCCACTCGCAGTCGGCCACAAACCCCCGCTTCCTGACCATGTACGAAGGCACCGACGCGGACGGCAACCAAAGCCCGCTCACCCGATACGGCTACAACCGCGACTACGGTCGCTTTCCACTGCCCCCGGACCTAACGAAGCCATACTACGGCCCCGGTTACAAGCTCGACTTTCCGAACACAGCGGGCAACTGCGCGGCCTGCCACACACCGGCCGCCGCGCTGGACACGCCGTACGGCGTAGACCCCACTTCGGTGACCGGCGTCGCGGCCGAGGGAGTCCCGTGCGACTTCTGCCACAAAGTGTGGGACGTTCGACTGGACCCCGAGACCCGCATGCCCTACGAGAACATGCCGGGGGTGCTTTCGTACGAGTTTCGTCGTCCACATGAGGGCCATCAGTTCTTCGCCGGTCCTCTCGATGACGTGGCGCCGGGCGAGGACACCTACTCGCCCGTTCAAACCGAAAGCCAGTTCTGCGCACCGTGCCATTTCGGCGTCTTCTGGGATGTTTTGGTCTACAACTCCTTCGGCGAATGGCTGGAAAGCCCCTATAGCGATCCCGAAACGGGCCAGACCTGTCAGGACTGTCACATGCCGCCTCTCGGAGGTACCTTGTTCGCCCGTCCTGAGGAGGGAGGGCTGGAGCGTGCCGCAGAGACGATCTTCAGCCACCGCATGCCCGGCGCCGCGGACGAGGATCTCCTGCAAAACGCCGTCACGATGACGGTCACCGCGCAACGCGAACGCGGCACGATTGTCGTCGAGGTGCGCATCACGAACAACCAGACGGGCCACCACGTGCCCACTGACTCCCCACTGCGCCATTTGATCCTGCTAGTAGGTGCCGCTGACGCCGAGGGTGATTCGCTGGAACAGCTTGAAGGAGACACCGTGCCACAATGGGGCGGGGTTGGTGATCCGAGCGAAGGGTGCTACGCGGGGCTGCCAGGGAAGGCCTTCGCCAAGGTGCTGGAGGAGATCTGGACCGAGGTCTCGCCGACCGGCGCCTACTGGAATCCCACACGCGTGCTGAGCGACAACCGTCTCGCCGCCTTTGCCACCGATACCAGCACCTACACGTTCGACGCCCCGGGCGAGGGCGAGGTTAGCGTGGAGGTCACGCTGCTTTTCCGCCGCGCGTTCTACGACCTGATGCGGCAGAAGAGCTGGGATGTGCCGGACATCGTCATGGAGCACACCCGGGAGATTCTCCCACCGCAATCGTAGCCATTCAGTCAGCAGCGACAGTGACGCTCGGGCACTCCGACGCTCGTCTCGTCCAGCTTGCGCAATCTTGCACTCCCTCGCCGCGCCCCCGCACGGCGCCGACGTTCACGGCTCTCGATCATCGCGCCCAACTCGCCTGCAAGGAGCCTTGACGACTTCCAGCTTACCCCTGAACAAGTCGTCGGGCGGAGGCCTCCAGACGCGTTTCCAGGCCGTGAGGGACGATTGCGTTACGCCGGGATGTGCTGATCTCGCAGTCGCCTACCACGAAACCAGCCACGACTCGCTGGCACGGTGGGGCCCGAACGCTTCCCGGAAGCCGGTAAGCTTGTGGTGCTGGGAAACTTACGAGACAGCGGGCGATCGGATTCGAACCGACGACGTCCAGCTTGGGAAGCTGGCAAAGAACCTAACATTCGCCTAACCTACTGCTAATGCGTGACTTGTGAAACCGCTACTGGCGGTTTACTGGCGGTTTGCTTCCCAACTCCCCCTGCTCCAAGTCCGGGTTCGCAGCCCAAGGTCTCCGAGGCTCGTTCAGACGATTGCGGGAGCGTGCCCATACACGGGCAAAGAAGTCACGATGAACCGCCCCCGTGACGCTACCTGCTCGGCTGAGTGTTGTGCATGGTGATGAGCAGCTACGTCACCCGACGCCGACGCAGGACGAACAGGCCGCTGAGGGCCAACAAGGAGAGGGTGGCGGGCTCTGGAATCGAGGCGACACGGAATCCGAGATGGCCAGCCTCCCCGGATGGGAAACCGTCCGTGAGACTGGCGGCGCGAGCCATCGCGTGCAGGAACCCGACATGGGAGGGGTTTCCGCCGAATGACCCGCCGCGCATGCCGTGCTGTTCCCCCCAAACATAGGCCACGACCGTTTCGTTCCATTCCCATAAGTTCCCGCCTTGGTCGAACGTGCCGTAAGGGCTGTCGCTGTTCTCGAACTCGCCGACCTCGGTCGTCCAGTAGGGACTCCCGACCGTATAGTCGCCCTGCCAGAAGTTGGCGTTGTTTCCCGGATCGGGCGTGAGAACGTCGTTACTCGGCACCGCGTCCGTTCCTGTCGGCCAGCCCCAGTAGTTGCCCGTCACACCATCGTTCTTGTGATATGCCGCCTTGTACCATTCGTCCTCGGTGGGAATCGCCCACGTAGCGTCCGCCTCACGCGTGATGGCCAGCAGAGCTTCGATACTCGTTGTACCGTTGAGGAAGTACGAGCCGTCCTCGGTGTCACCGCTGCCCTGGCCGTTGTGCATCCAGTTGGCAAACCGGGCCGCATCGCCCCACGAGACGTAGTTCACTGGACGATTCGCCCAGTCCGTCGCAATGGAGTAGCTGTAGGTGCCGGGCAAGCCGTTCCGTTGAATCTGGCAGCCATAGGGATTGGTCATGCTCGAATTGTACAGCCCATACGGGTCGCTGGCCGCCACAGCGTTGAGGAACTCAGTGTATTGCCCTGCCGTCACCTCGTGCTTACCAATGTTGTATCCGTAGTCGACCGCGCCGCATATGCGATTCGGGGCGTAGACACCCCCTCCAGATAGCTCGCCAGTGTTCCCGGAGTTACCAACGGGGACGGTGTCCATCACGACATCCGCCCACGTGCCGGAGACGCAGGCCAGTACAACCGCTGCCGCAATCGAAATCAGTATCATCCAGCGCATCATTCAGCTTCCACAAGAATGCCAAGAGCCGACAGGATGTCTGCCGACTCGGTTTCGTTCAACTCGTCCGCCGACGCCGACGCAGGACGAACAGGCTTGCGGTCGCCAGCAGCAGCGCCGTAGATGGTTCTGGGAGAATCTCAAATCCAACCTGGGCGTAAAGTGCATGCCCCTTTCGTTGGGAATGCCAGTCGCCGAATTGGACCTGCCCCTGATACTGGGATGCGTTGCCCGCGTAGTCGGCGAACACTAGTTGGCCGTCGATGAATACATCCGCCAAGCCGTTTGCGTCCTCATCGGCCATGCGAAAGGAGTGATATGCTCCACCACCTCCCAGAAGCGTACTGCTCCGAGGGTCTCCCATGAGCGTAACAGTGGGATCGGCATTTGCAGGACTACCTGCAAGATATAGGTCATAAATCTTGGTGCCCGAGGCAAAACGCAAATTGAGTCCTTCTCCCGTTGCTTCAATCAAACGGATTTGAGATGTCAAAACCCAGCCTCGCGTAACGGCGTCATTGAGTTTCGCTTCCGAAAGAACACGTCGATAAAGAAGATCGTTGCTTGTTGCGTCGTTCGTGTACGCATCGATCCGCCAAGCGTCCATATAGCCAAGGTCGTCGTACACGGGGCCATGAATAATCGAGCCACCTGAGTCGTCCGAAAGCGTCCACCCCTCCGTGGTTGGATCGTTTGCACCCGTGTGTTCGATAACAATGGTGCCCAATGCAAAGCGGGTCACGGTCAGAAAAGCGATTATGAAGGTCAAGTAAACTCGCATTGTTTCGTCCTCCATCTATAGCCCAACGCGCTTCGCAAGAGCCGACAGACCTTCCGCCGACTCGTTCTTGTTTATCACGTCCGTCGCCTACGAAGGGCAACTATGCTGGCCGCCCCAACCAGAACTGCCGTCGATGGCTCGGGGACAACCTCCACAACGCCACGAACGCTGCCCCAGCCCCTGTCTCCCCACAAGCCGTCACTAAATGTCATCCCAACAAAATCAGAAATGCCGTCAGGTGCCCCTGGTTCACCCGGCCCCCAGTTCGTGTACGTCACCGGTTCGCCGCTGACCCACTCGAACAGACCCTCTTTGGCAATGTCATTGAGTCCGATCCACATGTTATGCGGCCCGAAGGCTGGGAAGGTGGAGCGCACCCATTCATTCTCGGCGGCGTCATTGATGGTGACCAAGTGACCGCCTAGCGTAACGGCCTCAGCCTCCAGATTAGTCCATGATCCAGAGTCACCTTGATCCACCAAGTAGTATTCGTGGTCGTTGTAGGTTAGCGGTCCAGCAACGACCGTCCCCCACGCCACCTCGGCCATGATCACAACCAAGCCACCAACAAGACACGCAACATAGCCAAGCCTCAGACGCATCGCTTATCCTCCGCATGAACACCAAGAGCAGACAGTTCACCTGCTGATTCATCATTGTTCATCACCGTCGTCGTCTCAGGGCGGCTATGCTTGCCACGCCAAACAGCAGCGCTGTTGATGGCTCGGGAACGAGTGGAGCAGTTGAGACAATCCGAATCGGGTCGTCAACCCCGACGACGAGCGTATTTCCAAGCGATCCAAAATGCTCAAACGAGGATGAGTCGAGGACTTGCTGGTCGTCAGGTAGTTCGTCAAAGTTCCAATACCCCACGAGGTCTGGCTGGCTGTGCGGGTCGCCAATGATCTGATCATAATGCTGAGCAATCTCCGAATCAGTTCTGGCGCTGCCCCAGATACGCACCTCGTCCATCACACCGACGAAGTTAACGTCTGCCGGGTATTCAGTTTCGCCAAACAGGAGATCAGCATATGGCGTCATGTCGCCAAGGAGTGTTGGCTTTGTGGACTTCAAGTCGCCGTTGATAAACATGCTCCATGTATCAGAATCAGCGTCCTTACGCACGGCAAAGTGATACCAGTTGTCCATTTGGACAGTGCTGCCGCCTCCGATTATTTCAACCACTCCTGCGGTATCTCGGTACTTGGCTAGGACGGGGCCAGATTCGTCGATACGAATGTCGATCATGGCGACGGTGGTGGAGCTATCTCGCTTGGAGATCAGCTTTCGTCCATCATTTATGGCTCCCATCAGGTTGAACCAGCCTTCGATGGTAAACGACTGCTGGTTGTCGAAACGAAGATGCGGGGCATCCGGTATGCGAACAAGGTCGTCCACGCCATCAAAGTAAAGAGCATTGCCCGCAACAGACGCTCGTACATCACTCGCAGAACACGCAAGCACGATAAAGCTCGACACAATCCACCGGAACATTGACCTACCCTCCGTAAAACTGACAAAGAGCCGACAGACCATCTGCCGACTCTCTCGCTCCCGCAGTTCTTGCAGCAACCCACAAGATAGCAGATTTGCCGTTGCGATACAATCTAGAAACACTGGCGGACGGGGCTGGTCTCGACGATTCCTCAAGGAGCCGCTGGCGAGCGCCTCGCCCTTGCGAAATCCAGGCAGAACTCGTCCACCAAGGCCAGCGCGGCGTCCATCGACTTCGAGGCTAGTTCCGTTGCTCCAGCATGGCCAAAATGCCTTCGACTCCAGGTAGTCGCGCCAAGGATCACTGACTGGTCGTCACGGTAAGGTACGACGATGTCATCCAACGTGATCCTGGCCAGGTACATGACACCGTCAGAACTTGCCTGCTGTCGGTTCCCCTGCCCTTCGATCCCCCGGCAATCGATCAGGATCGTCAGCATGGTGGGCGTTTCTTCCGAGACCGCCTCCTCGTCCGTGAGCACGGTCAACCCTACTTTCCGTAGCCGTTGCTCGACCCTGGTCGTCAACCATTGCTCTCCGACCTTGACATTCTTGAAAGCTCCACGAAAGCCGATGTGCAGGTTGACCGCCTTCAGGCCCACCAAAACATCGGGCTCGTTTGCCCAGGCGATGCGTTCTTCTTTCTGTGGAGTGTCGGTATCCCCAATCGATGCGGAAGCAACCATCAACGCAGCGAACACGATGACAATGAAACCAAGACTCCGTGAGACGCTCATGGTCCATCCTCCCGATCTTCTAGGCCCTCTTGCCGATCAAGTATCCGACGCCACCGGCAGCAAAAAGCCCAAGCCAACTCCTTTGACGGTGGGCGCGCTCAAGTCTCTCGCCCATCACGACATCCAGTTCTTGCTCGGCCATGGCGACCAGTCCTTCGATGATGCGCTCGTAGACGCTGACGACGTTCTCCAAAACGGCATGGGTCGCTTGGTTGCTCTCGGCCAACATCCTGATCAGCTTCACCCTGTTCTCGTCACTCATCGAGGCGATCAACCGTTCCCATCCGTGTTTTTCTGCCTCCGCGAGAACGTTCTTGACCGCAGCGTTTTTCAGGCTCATGTCATTCACGCACGTCCTCACGGATTCCAGTATTTCGGAGGCTTGCATGTTCACCGGTCCCTCCCGTCACCCTACCCGCCGATTCACGGCGGCGCGGAGGTCATCAACCGTGGCGTGGGAATACACCATCGTTGACCGGACATCCCGATGGCGCATCAACGCCTTCGTTTCGTGGAGCGCCACACCTCGACGCAGCAAGTCCGTGCAGAAGAAATGGCGAAAGGAATGAGCGGACTTGTCATCCAGGCCGTATCGTTTCAGCAGCATCCGCATCTTCTTGGTCATCTTGTTCGACGTGTAAGGGCTACCCGTTTTGGTCAGGAACAACTGATGCATGACTTCGGCGTTGCGAATCTTCGGACGGACTTCCCTCACGTAGTGCCGGATCACTCGGATGAGCATGTGCCCGACGTGGACCAAGCGCCCGTAGTGCCTCGGGAAGCAGCGCTTGAACAGATTGATCGACCACCGGCAGGCATCCCGTTCGTCCAACTCCAGAGCATGGGCAAACTCATGGAGGTAAGTCACGACGGACAGCTTGCCGACGATGACGATCCGACGTTGGGAGGGGATGTAATGCGACGATCCGCTTGAGTTACCGTCGATGCGGTCGAAAATCAGTGCGGGCTCGAAGATTCCGTATGCCCCGGACAGGTCGTGGTTCAACGTCCTGAGTTTCGCCTTGCGTTCTTCCACGGTTCCACGCCTTGATCTTGTCCCAATCGGTTGTGCCGCCGTGGAGCCTCCACTCGACGGTCAGCCGACCTGAGTCGCCGAGGTTGGTCAGGTTGAGTCCGTTGAAGCGACTAACCTGCTGGAGCAGACCGCACAGCCTCGAAAACGAAGTGCATGCGTCGTACTGAGTGGCGTCAGCTTGCTGAGGGGCGTAGCAATACTGGTTGCTCTTGCGAGAGGGGGCGACCAGGCCGTACATCACCGGATGAAACCGCCACCAAAGATGTTGCAAGTTGCGGACCACTTCGGGGCGCTGCTCAGCCTCGGGCAGATGGTGGTGGACGTGCAACCCGCAACTGTAGTTGGCACGAGCGCCCACGTACTTGATGATGTCGAGGGCAGGGGGCAAGACTTGCTCAATCTCGTCCCAGGTCATCGGAGCCGTCTTGGCTTCGATCTTCGACCACCGAAGCCCGGCATAGCGAGACTCGTCACGTAGCGATACGTCATGCTCGATGGCAAACTTGCTGCCAGCAGGGACTGGTTGCCTCGTATAGCCGCGTGAGGAGGATTGGATACCGTTGTTGGTGAGGACTTCGGCAAGCAGGCGTTGGACATCACGGTTTTCTCCCACGCCGATGATGGGCACGACCACTTCGATTTCAATTCCGATTTTGCGGTTGGGGTTGATGATCGCTTCCACACTCAAGTATACTAGCGGATTGCCGATCGCGCAAATCGATTCTGAAAAATACTTCGCGGGAATGAAGCGCTTCTAATGTCAAGTAGTGGCATTCCCGTCAGTCGATGTGACGGCGAGATGATGACTGATCTGCGAAGCACATTGGATGCGATCAGCAGCCATGTGGGTGCAGCTTGCCAGAGTCAGTTTCTTACCCACTCGACGCACTGTTGGCTTCGATGCCAACGAAGCGCACGCCTGCTTTCAGGCACGCAACTCCGGTCATGGCCGGGCAGAATCGCACGTTGGGGATTCTCCACGTCATCGGGATGATTGCCGTGGCTGGCGAGGCATGCCGCCAAGTGGACAAGGTTCAGGTTGGACCCGTAGGCAAAGTAGAGCATCGAGGACACCATATCACGGAAGTCGGATTCGCGCAAATCGATTTGACAATTCGGTGCAGGAAATCTGACGCCCTTCGATGCCGCTCGGCGGACGCCGGAAGCGCCTGTGGTGGTCGGCCAGGGGAATATGCGGAGTTTTATTGTAAGGCTTTGGCGTGTCTCGCACAGAAGACATAAGGCTTTCAAGGATTCTGGGCACCGATTTGTTCGGAGATCGGTCGTGCCCATGCGTCCCCGCGTCCTGGCGCTGGGGACAATGCGGCAATCTAGACGTTTCCTGAATTTTTCAGGCCCAATACTCTCTTCGGCACCGATTATTCACCAATGCCAGTCGGGGATTGACTGTAACAGCCTGATTTGTTCCTTACTTAGACGGTCGTCCCTATAAGCTTGCCGCTGCTGATCACACCAGACACCTAATCTACTTTCCTCCTTGTCTTCACTCTTAGCACTCGGCAAGGTGTCCTTGGCCACTTCCCGCGCATCATTCATGGCTACTCTCCCGTCGCGAAGTTGCCTTTCCCATTCCGAACCTCACTTCGCGTCTAATGCTCGGAATTGCCAAGAGACTATAGGGCGCGGCTCCCAGAAAGTGAAGCGGACACTGCTCAATTACTCGCTCTGGCTCTTGTCCTTGCTAGAACTTCGTACTCTCTGTCTTTCAATAGTTCGCGCTCCTGGTCTCGAATTACTCTTTCAAGCTCTCGCTGCATTCCCGCCTCTTCCAGTGAGTTGGTTATCAGAGCCCAATTCCTGTGCAGGTCCAATTCTGTGTAGTCCAGCAACTCCGGCTCTTTACATTGAGTGGTTCTTCCTTTTGCTACTTCATCCGATATTTCAAGGTTTTGAATATTGAATACTTCAGTAAGACGCTCGCGGCCTTTGAAACCTTCGTTGACACTTTTCCTACATTTCTGTAGCAGTCGGATATCAGCACGAAAGTTCAATACTTGGCCACGTCGAACATTCTTTTCAATAAGTATTTTGGATTGAAACCAATGATGTCTGTATTCTGTTCCCTCTTCTGACTGAATATCCGCTATCAAAACCTTCAGTTTTCTAAGCTCCATGCTTTTCAGGATGACCTGTTGCACAGAAACATGATTGAAAACACCATTCAAGGGAACGTTCTTGAGGGTTTCGATAATTCTGTATTTTGTAACGCCAAAACGGTAGACAATAATGTCTTTCATTGTTCTCTCCCTCCCTGGAGGAAACACCTTCCGTTCGGAGGAGGCGTTTCGCTGATCCCCCGGTGCACACAAACAGAAGATGTAAGGGGAGCATACGCCTACAGCCCATAGACGTTGCGAGTATTCAGTTGTTCCGATGCGGAGTATGGCTGCCCCGCCACGTTTACTCCAAATGTTTATTAGGTCGGTTGGAGTTTACCCCACGACCCGTGCAGGAATAGGTAACCGCCGTTAGATACCCCTCGGTTACGCTGCACATTCAGTGGCCATAAAGAATGCCCATGACCCCCTCGGCGAAAATCACAGGCAAGTGTGAAAGGTATTTCAAATACTAATTATTGCGTGATCGTGATGCCGAAGGGATTTACCCTTTCACTCTCTATTATACAACGTTCCAGGAGCAATCCCTTGGACATTCTGAAAAACTTTTGTCAGGACAGTAGTTGCTGGTGACGTAATCCCGAGTCAATTGATCTCTTTTCCGATGCCCTGCAAATGCCTCAAAGTTGTGTCACTACTAGAGTGCTACCATTGTGGAGCAGAAGCATCTGGTCTTTCTCCTTAATAATTGGTAATGATTAGCTCTGTCTTGAATTGCCAATCTTTACCCCGCTTCTTATGAAGCATTGATCCGGTATACCGCCGCTCGCGAATATGGAATCCGCGATACAATTCACGAATGCGCGGGCAATTGGCATTGGTCAACAACCATTTGTGTTTGCATCGGCGCAGGTGATGAGCCAATTCCTCTTGTTGTTTCCATTCCCAATGATACTCGTAAATCGCCGACTTCATCGGATATGGAGGATCCAGAAATACCCAACAATCTTCGCCAGGCGCTTCAAGCATCGGGAGGTAATCCCCTGTAGTTATTGCTAGATTGGGGCGGGACAGAAAATCTCGCATACCCTCAAGGCGGGGGCGATTCGCGGTATCCATTCCGTCGCGGCCAAATGTGGGGGAGAAACTAGCAATGCCGCCCCGATCCTTGGAGACAACCGCGCTGACAGACCAACGATTCAATACCCAAAACGCAAACGGACAATCGCGCAGCGCGTAAGGCTCCTTCGCGCTCTCGAATGCGGCGAGTTTCTCGTCTTCCGTTAAGGTCTTCGACCACGCGGCAAACTCGACTTGCCTGTCAATGAATCCGTCATCATCGCGCAGCGCCGACCAGTATTTGGGGATGATGGGGTTTGCATCGCTGATCCAAATCCGTTTGTTGGCGGGGACTTTCCAGAGAATCCCCGCGCCCCCGAGAAAGGGCTCCCGATATTCCGAATACTTGACCGGAGCCAGATCGTGCAAAACATGCCGCGCCTTAAATTTTCCACCAGGATACCTAAGCATCACGCCACCTCCTCTCGTGCGACTTCGTGGTCGCACAGGGCATCCAGGCAGTCAGGGCATAACGTATTCAGCCCTTCGATCATCCAGTCGTGGACTTGCCGATTGGCGAAATCGTGGAAGATATGTTGCTCATCCTCCCCCGCGAATTCCTCGGTGCATCCGCAATCGTGGCATGTCAAGGTCAGTACGAATCGGTCGTCATCCTGAGAGGCATCAGTTGCGGGTACGGAGACGTTGCCCTCCAAGGCGGACAAGGTCGATTGGAGTCTCTGTAAGTCACCAGCCACATCTGCCAAAGCGCCTTCGTTTGCGTCTCTTGCCAACTCGGTCAGTTTGACGACCGTTCGGTACATATTCATCACTGCGCCTTCGATGTCGGTAGCAAACCCCTTCAAGAACGCGCCATGGCGCTCGGCGCTGTTGTAGGATTCGGGTGGCAGCGCCTCGACTTTTTCCCAGAGATTGCGGGCGGTCGTTGTCACTTTCTTGACGACGTTGCCGACCGTCTGAATGTCCGCCATTCCTGCGTCGTCTTTGAGAGCACAATCGTCGGGAGAGGCAGGTTGTGTCGGGCGGTCCTTGCGATAGCCGTGGGGACAAGTGGGCAACGGTGCCCACGAAGGAACTCAATCGATCCCGCGCCGAGCAGTTTGCATACCAGCAAGCTGCAATCAGAAACGGTTTCCCAGTCCATGCCGCCAACGTCCGCGTCCTCTTCTCCACGGTTGCCGGGGATTATGTGACAGCTCGCCGTGAAGGCCATGAATGCAAGAAACTACGGAAGTCGAGCATGCTGAAGCTCACCGGTGCAATCGCCTCGTTCGCACGATTCGTCGGGCGAGCGTATGGGACGCTCGGTGTCGATCAGGTTGATGCAGCCATGCTCAGAGGTTTCGCGGAAGAAGAGCTGAGCCGAATACAGCCATCATCAGCCAGTCGGCAGCTCAACTTCATCCTCGGCGTTCTGGAGTACGCACACGAACGGACGCTCATCGCTGACGTGCCCAAACTGAATGGCGTTCACATCCCGACGCCCGACGACACCAACGGCAACGGAGTCACGGGCAGCGCCGTACCCACTGCCGAAGAAGTCCGCCTGATCATCAAAAATGCACGGATCGAGGCTGTCCCCACCGGCGAACGACGGCATGATGGTCGTCGGATTTTCAAGGGCATCAACGCCAACGACTACACTGATCTGTTCACGGCGTTGTGCTTGACTGGTATGCGGATCGGTGAAGCGGTCCACCTCACCTGGGACGACGTGGATTTCGAGAACAACGTGATCCTGATTCGTCCGGGGATGAAGAACGGCATTTTCTGGCAGCCCAAGACCAAACACGGCGTCCGTCGCATCGCCATGGTTCCCGAGTTGGCGACGATCCCGAAACGGCTACGCCGGACGAACCGCCGCGACCTATGGGTGTTCGAAACGATGCGCGGTACGCAGGTCCACGCCCACAACGTCGAGAAGCGATTCCGTCAGATTTGCGATCAGCTTAGGTTCGAGAAGCACTTCGTCCCGCACAGCTTGCGGAAGTATTGGGCGTCAACGGTGGCTCAGCAGGGGATGCCGTGGCAGGTGATGATCAAGATGTTTGGGCATGGCGACTTCAAGCTGATCCTGGAGACCTACTATGCCCAGAATGACGATGCCCGGCTGGTTGACGAGGCGGGCAAGATCGACTTCGGGCTGGTCCTTCCCGACCCGATTCCCGCTGGAATCGAGAGGCTTCACGTGGTATGAAGATGATCGAAAGCTCAGTGAATGGAGAATCCAGGCTGAATGGCATCGAGCTACGCACGGAGAGAAGACAATGAGCAATCCAGTTGAGAGCACGGCTTCGGCGTTAAATGCGCTTGTTGAGAATACCAGGACTTTGCTTCGCTATGTTGCCCCTGGATACGTAGGGTATCTTGCCTTCATGTTCGCCTCCAAGAGCCACTCACTGCAATCTCAAGGATGGTGGACATTTCTAGTGGCCGGCGCGATATTCGGCATGGTATCGTACACTTTCTGCAAGGCATGTATCCTCTCCTGGGTTGGACCGGTTGTCCTGCGGATAGCGCGAGCGAAACACAAGTCATATGTTGGAGAATTCGCCGAAGAAGATACCTGCAACCGCGAACTCAGCCGCTGGCTCGATTACGAACGATGGTGCAGACTGGGAACAGACAAGGAGCCGCATAGGAGCATCGGTAGAGCACTAAGCGAGTGAGGAGCGATGGTCTGTTTCCTTACAAGTTCAGGCGTAGCCATGCTCGCAGCAGCCATCATCGCCAACTCGATACTTGAAGACCAGAGCGTGGTCCACTTGCCGGTCGTGATTGCCGGTGGGATCGTACTCATGTTCGCGGGGGCCTACC
>JAGLWJ010000146.1 GCA_023133475.1 Phycisphaerae bacterium
CCAAAGTCCCTAGTCCAAAGTCCAAAGTCAGAAACCAACGGGACCTTGGACCTTGGACTTTGGACCTTGGACTCAGGACTTTGGACTTATTAGGGTGGTTATGGAATCCATCAAGCAAATGCTTCAGCAGATTGCCGAGCGGTATGGTCTGCTTGACACTTCGCAGAAAATCGCCATAGGCATGTGCGTGGTGGTGATCGCCGGGTCGTTGCTGTCGTTGGTGCATTGGTCCACCAAGCCGGAGCTGGTGCCGATATTGGCCAAGAAGCTGTCCTACGACGAGATGGACGCGGCGGAGGAGGCCCTGACGGCGGCGGGGATCGAGTTCAAGCAATCCGGGCGCCGCCTGCTGGCCCACGAGAAGGACCGCTACAACGCCATCCGCGTGCTGAACAAAGCCAACGCCCTGCCGGAAGACTTCGAGTTCGGATTCGCCAAACTGATGGAAAGCGACAGCACCTTCCAGCAGTCGTCGGTATTGGAGCATCAGCGTCAGGTGGCGTTGGGCTACGAGTTGGCCAAGGTCATCGCCTCGTCGCCGACTGTCGAAAGTGCCTTTGTCATCATTCAGCAGCAGAACAAACGCAGCATCGGGCAACCGCGGATCAAGCCCTCCGCCTCGGTCAAGATCACGATGAAGTCCGGGCGCCCGGTCACCGACACGGTGGTGCAAGGCTGTGCCAACCTGGTGGCGACTGCGGTGGCCGGCCTCAGCCCCCACGATGTGACCGTCTTTGACACCCGGACGGTCAAATCGCATAAGGTCCCGGACCCCGACGAGGTATTGGCCAAAGGGCTGCTCGACGAGCGAAAACGCTACGAGAGCCACTTCCAGCAGAAGGTGATGGCTCAGCTTTCCTATATACCGGGGGTCCTGGCGAGCATTTCCGTCGAGTTGGACAATGCCAAAATGCACACCGAGACGCTCTCCTATGCCGAGGCGGAGTTGGAATCGGAGGAGACCAACAGCTCGCGGACCGGTTCCCCCAACGTTCCCGGTGAAACCGGTGTCAACCCCAACGTGGGCGTGGCGGCGACCGCGGGCGGCAGCAGTATGCAAAGCGAGACCGAGGAAAGCCGCATAAAGAACTTTCCTCCTCAAATCACCGAAAAGATGGTGAAGGAGCAGGCCCCCTTCGCTCTCAAGCGGACCACGGCAGCCATCACCATCCCGCACAGCTACTTGCTCGGTGCCGTCGAGAAGCGCTATCCCGACAAGCAGGATGTGCACGAGACGGATCGCGAGTTCGTGGACATGCGCGACGCGATCTTCGCCAGGATCCACGACGCGGTGAAGAACATCCTCCAAGCCACCGAGGACGCCGACGTTCAGGTGGAGATGTATTACGACACCGGCCCCGGCGGTGGGTTGTTGCCCGGCATGCCCGGCATGCCCGGTGCAGAGGGGGTTGCCACTGTCGCACTAACCAAAACCGAGATGCTCAAGTCATACGGTGCGCAACTGGGGCTGGGGGGGTTGGCTTTGCTTAGCATCATTGCGATGATTCTGATGGTTCGCAAAACCACCCGCACCGCGCGTAATGCCTTCCCCATCCCGGAAGAGGAGCCCGAAGATAGCGTGGTTATCGAGGATGGAATCCTGGCTGTCCCCGGCGGCCCCGTCGGGCAGGCGGACATTTCCGAGGGCTTTCTTGTTGGGCAGGAAGTGGACGAGCAGATTATGCAGAACCGGCAAATCGACGAGCAGATCGGTCGCCTGGTGGACGACGATCCCGAGGGTGTGGCTGAGTTGGTGCGTCGTTGGGTCGAACAGAATGAGTGAAGGGCGCTATGGTCAGGTCAACAGATTCAAACACAGTAGCGGAAGTTGCCGGTTCTGAGAAGCCGCTGCCTGGTATCATCAAGGCTGCGATACTGCTGCTGGCGTTGGGGCCCGAGCGGTCTGCCAAGGTTCTTAAGCTATTGGACAAGGATACTGTAGAGGATATCACACGGGAGATTGCGTCGATCGATCTGGTGCACCAGTCTCAGCGTGGCCAGGTGATCCAGGAGTTCTATCACCTGGCGCTGGCCCGCCAGTACGCTGAAGTCGGCGGAATCTCCTACGCCCGGGCATTGCTCGGCAAGGTTCTTCCAGCGGACGAAGCCATACGCATCATCAAGCAGATCGAACATCAGGTGCACCAACAACCGTTCGCGTTCCTGACCAAGACCGAGAGCGAAAACCTGCTGACCTTCATCCAGGATGAGCATCCCCAGACCATCGCCCTGATCCTGGCCCACCTGCCCAGCTCGAAGGGGGCGGAGATTCTTGCCGGTCTGCCGACAGCCAAGCAACTCGAGGTGGTCGGCCGGGTGGCCAACATGGAACAGACCAACCCGGAAGTCATCAAAGAGGTGGAGCAGGGGCTGGAGCTGAGGCTCTCGGGGCTGATGACCCAAACCCTGGAAAAAGCCGGCGGGGTCGAAGCCGTGGCGGAAATGCTGAACCTCTCCGATCGGTCCACCGAAAAGGGCATCCTCGAAGCCCTGGAAAGCGAAGACCCCGATCTGGTGGAACAGATTCGGCGTCTGATGTTCATCTTCGAGGACATCCTGCTGGTTAACGACAAGGGCATCCAGGCGGTGCTCAAGGAGATAGATAACGATGAACTCTCACTGGCACTGAAGACCGCCAGTGAGGAACTTAAGGAAAAAATCTTCAACAATATGTCCGAGCGTGCCTCGCAACTGGTGCGTGAGGACATGGAGTACATGGGCCCGGTGCGCATCAGCGACGTCGAGTCGGCTCAGCAGCGCATCGTGGACGTGGTCCGCCGCCTGGAGGATTCCGGGGACATCATCATCTCCGGGCGCGGCGGCGAGAAAGAAGTGATTGTATGACCTCGACGGTGATCAAAGCCGGTCAGAATTTCAAGCTGGTCAGCCAGTTGACCACCATTGATCTGGCGGACCATCTGGCAGAGGCGCACAAGGTGGTGGCAGAGGCGCGTGCCCAGGCCCGCGCGATCGTCACCAAAGCCAAACATGATATTGCCATCGCCTTGCAGGCTGCCAAGGAAAAGGGTTACGCCGACGGGCACGCCAGTGGGTGCGCGGAAGGTTTTCAGGCGGGGCAGGCCCAAGGGCTTACCGAAGCCAAAAACCGCTTCGACCGCGAACATGCCGCCCTCGGCAAAACGCTCGAGGGGATAGTGACACAACTCGATGCCCGCAAGGTCGATTTGCTTATCGAAGCCCGGCATGACGTGCTGGAGTTTTCCGTCCGCCTTGGGCAACGGGTGGCCAAACGTATTGGCGAGTTGGATCGCTCTGCCGCAACTGCGAACCTGGAGGAGGCTTTGCGGCTGGTGTCGTCCAAGACCGACGTTGCCGTCTGCGTGAACCCAGCCGATGCCGAGACCATGCGGCGGTTTGCCGAAGGGCTCGTGAAGAAGGTTCAGAGCTGTGAACACATAAGGGTTATAGAAGACGAATCGGTTGCCCCCGGCGGGTGCACGGTCGCTACTGGTGTGACCGAGATTGATGCCGGGATTGATACGCAAATGGGCGAAATCGTCCGCTTATTGTTGGGGGAACCTCAAGGTTGAATGGTGGGTTGCGCCTCGCCCCGCGAGGTTCCACCCACCCTACCGGGCTGAACGGCGGGTGAAACCCGCCCTACCAGGAACTGGAAACAGATGGGGCTGTTCGACCGACAAACTGAGTTGGTGCAACGCACGCTGCCCATGCGGGTCACCGGGCGGGTTGGTGAGGTGACCGGCTTGACCGTGGTGGCTGATGGTTTGCCGGTCCCGCTGGGTGTGTTATGTCGGATTCGTTCGCGTGATGGCGGGGCGGTATTTGCTCAGGTGGTCGGGTTCCGTAACGATGCGACCGTTCTGATGCCGCTCTCTGATCCGTTGGGTGTTGCGGAGGGTGATCCGGTAACCAGTTCCGGTGCCTTGCAGAACGTCCCGGTGGGCAGGCAGATGTTGGGGCGGGTGCTCAATGGCATGGGGCAAACCATCGACGACCGCCCGCCTTTTCGTGCCGAGGCTCATTATCCGGTATATGCCGACCCGCCGGGGCCGCTGCAACGTCATCCCATAGACCGGGCGTTGGGCACTGGTATCCGGTCGATAGATGCGATGACTACGGTGGGAACGGGTCAGCGGCTGGGAATCTTTGCCGGCACCGGGGTGGGCAAGAGCGTGCTGATGGGCATGATTGCGCGGAACACCTCCGCGGATGTCACAGTAGTGGCACTGGTCGGCGAGCGGGGTCGCGAGGTGGGTGATTTTCTGCGTAAGGACCTCGGCGAAGAGGGCATGCAGAGCGCCGTGCTGGTGGTGAGCACTTCGGACGAGTCACCGGTGTTGCGGGTGCGGGCCTGTTTTTTGGCTACTGCGGTGGCAGAGTATTTTCGTGATCAGGGCAACGACGTTTTGTTGATGATGGATTCGGTGACCCGGATGGCGATGGCTCAGCGTCAGATTGGTCTTGCCGCCGGCGAGCCGCCTGCCACCAAAGCTTATCCGCCGAGTGTGTTCGCCTTGTTGCCGCGGTTGCTCGAGCGTGCCGGCCGGACTTCGCAGGGGAGCATCACCGGGCTGTACACGGTTCTGGTCGAGGGTGACGACATCAACGAGCCCGTCTCCGACGCCGCCCGTGGGATTCTCGACGGGCACGTGTGGTTGTCGCGGGACTTGGCCAATCGGGCACACTACCCCGCGGTGGCGGTATTGGACAGCATCAGTCGTGTAATGCCCGACGTGGCGGGCGAGGAGCACATTGTCGCCGCCCGGGCGGTTCGTCGGGTGTTGGCGGTCTGGGCGGACATCGAGGACTTGGTCAACATCGGTGCCTACGTAGCCGGCAACAATGTGGACTATGACCTGGCGGTGCGGATGAAACCGCGGATCGACCAGTTCCTCCAGCAGGGCATAACCGAGGCGGCACCGCTACCGGAAACCCGCGCCGCTGTCGTGGCACTGGGCAAAGAGATCGACACCGCACGCGGCAGAATTGAGAATGGAGAATTGAGAATGGAGAATTGAGAATGGAGAATAAGTTGCAACGTGCATCGTTGCCCATTCGCCGCGCTCCCCTGCGGGTCGCCGCTAAACATTCCTGCGTCGCCGCGATGATCGTTTTCTCCATTCGCCATTCCTCCGCCGGCGGAGGCGTGTGATGGTTAAGCGCCATACTTTTCGGTTGGGGACGGTTCTGCGGTTGCGGAAGATGACGGAGGATGATTGCCGGCGTCGAGTGGCAATGCAGTTGCGGGAGATCGCCCGGGTCGAGTCGGACGTTCGCCGCCTCGAAGAACAGTTTGAATGGGAGACTGGGCGTAGCCGCAAGGATCAACAAAACCCCACCATGGACGTGATGACCATCCGCCGCCGACGGAGCTATATGGGGCACCTCCAACGCCGCCGACAAGAGTGTGCCGAACAAGTCGGCACCCTGCAAGAGAAACTGAGCCAGGAACAACGCGCCCTGGCTGACGCCTCCAGGGAAGTCAAGGCGCTGGAGAAGCTGCGGGACAAGCAGTTGGCCCGCCAACGTGAGATGGAACTTCGAGCCCAACGGGCAGAAGAAGATGAGATCGGCCGGCAGATGTTCCTGCGCTTCCGGTCGGTGAGCACGGAGTAATCGGGTGATGTCCAAGTTGCGTGGGCTTGTCAAGATCATGTCGCTTCTGGCGCTTCTGCACCTGCTGGCGTTGGTTGGCTTCGTGGGGCACCTGTGGAACAAGGGCACAATCAACCCCGAGCGAGTGGAGATCATCGCCGGTGTGCTGCGCGGGGAATATGACGCACCACCCGAAGACGAGTCCGGCACGCCGGCGGTTAAAGCCGAAGACGCCAAAAGCGCTCAGGATGCTATCGCCCTGGAACAAACGAAACAGGACGCCATCCGCAGTCAAATCGAACGCGAACAAACCGCCCTGGCTCAACAACACGAGCTGATCCTTCGCGAGCGGGCCCAAGTGCTGCGCGAGCGCGAAGCCTACGAAGAACGACGCCGGCGCGACGCGGAGGCCGACAACAGAAAACAAGAGCAAAACTATCGGAGTGGATTCGAGAAACAGTTGGAATACCTCGAAGCCATCAAACCCAAAGCCGCCGTGCAATACGTGCTAAGCCGCGACGTCAAGGAGGCTGCCGAATTGCTGCGGGCCATGGACACCCGAAAGGGCAAGAAAATCATCGAGGCGGCCAAGACGCCAAACCAGCGGAAGAAGATGGATGAGATTCTTAAGTTACTACCGGAATTGAATGTGGAACAGTAGGGCGGGTTCCACCCGCCGCCGCTCCCTTACGGTTGCGACGGGTGGCCCATCGCTTTAGCGGTGGGGGACGCGAATGCCTGACGCGATTCGTGTCCGCTCGATTCGTGTCCCCCACGGCTAAAGCCATGGGCCACCCAACCGCTTGGGGTGACATAGCACTTAGTGATTAGCAGGACCGTCGGATGACCCGGAACACAACCATCACAGAGAACCGCCTGGCCGGCCCAACCGCTAAGCCGCCTCGCCGGAACGATGACAACCAACCCGGTGAGACGCCCTTTGCTTCGTTGGTGTCAGCCGTGCTGGTGCAATATGGTTCCGGTGTTCAGGCGGCTCGGGTAAGGGCATCGGCTGGCAGAGCTTTTTCCGCCCAGGTGCAAGGCGACGCCCGCACATGCCGCCTGGATCAAATGACCGCGTCCGCCCGCCAACAAGCCCGTCAGGCCGGCGGGCGACACGCAGCCCTGTCCGATACGCCGGAGACCCACCAACTCAGCGGGCGGGCTCAACGCCTCGGCGTCGAAAAGGAATCCACCGCCGATCCACATGCCGGGCGGGCACGCCAACCGGTTACCAACACCTCCCACGCCAATCAAACTCAAACCGCCACCACGCAATACGGCAACACAGAGACCCCATCGCCTCATGGTGGAGATCAGGCAAACAACGGCTTAGCCTTGCGAGACGCGGGGACGGCTCGTTCGGGCCAGGCGGTGAACCAAAGCCGACAGGGGCAAAACCACATCAACCAGATGCCGACAAATGCTGTCAACAAGGCGTCACATGACGGGCCTTGGGGGGATGCGGGGACGGCGGCTTCTCCGGCTACGCCCCGCGTTTCCCCAGCCCGGGTTCCCGCAAACGCAGCCGACACCACCCCTACGGTGGCAAAGCAGATCGCCCAGCTACTCGGCGCCAAAGCGGAGGGGGCGGAGTTGGCTCGCAACACCGAAGCCTCCGCAACGCTGCGCAGCGGTGCACGCTCCGCACCATCAGCCACCGCACACCCCACCGCGAAAAAGACAGACGCCCCCGCCCAGCCGCACAGGCAAAATGAAGCGGCACGGTCGATTTTCGACAAACTGGTCCGCAACATTCGCATCAACATCGGGACCAGGCAATCAACCGCCAGGATTCGGCTGCATCCGCCGGAGTTGGGGCAGGTGCGCGTGGACGTGAAACTCGTTGACGCACGCATCGACATCCGCGTGGAAGCCGAAAACCCAATCGCACGCGAGTTGTTAAGCGAACGTATCGAGTCCCTGCGCAGCACGTTGCGGGATCACGGGCTGATCCCCCAACGCCTGGAACTGGTGGACCCACCCCACGATGGGCAAACGTACACCACCCCGGGCGAAGGGGACACTGAAAGTGACTTTAACCAGGCCTATCCGCCCGAAAGACATCCTGATGACCGTGGCGAAGAGGCAGACGGCAGACACCAAACAGGCTCGCACACCCGAGCCGAAGACGTCCGCGAGGACGACGACACAACCGTAACCGTGCTGGATGCGCGGTTGGATATACACATCTGACGACGCGAGGCCAGCCTACCCGCAGGTCCACGCCGCAGAGCCGGGCGGAGCCCGAAACCACTCACCCCCAAAGGAGTGAGCCATGGAAACAACGGCTATCGCGCCCGCTTCAACCACACTGCGCACTGAGCAAAAGTCCGGATTGGAAGGGCTGGGCGGCGACGATTTCTTCAAGTTGCTGATCGCACAACTATCCAATCAGGACCCCCTCGAACCCACCAGCAACCAGGAACTGCTCAACCAGATATCGAGCATCCGGGACATCCAGTCTTCAATCACGTTGACCAGCACGCTGGAATCGCTGGTCGAGCGTCAGGGATTCGGTTCGGCGGCAAGCCTCATAGGGCAATACGTCAGTGGAGTCACCGACGCCACCGACGGTTCCTCCGTGCCAATGCGCGGCATCGTCATGGGATTGCGGATCACTCCCGAAGGGTCCGTAATGCTCCTGCTCGACAACGGCCTGGAATTGCCCATGAACAAGGTTGAAGAGGTGACCACCGCGCAACAGTTCGCCGAGATGCTCCAGGGGC
>JAGLWJ010000147.1 GCA_023133475.1 Phycisphaerae bacterium
CAGCTTCTCCTTTTCCGGATCGATCTGGCCCACCATAATGGTTACAGCCGAGTCGCCGCAATATCCATTCAGCTTTACGCCGCAGTCTATGCTGACAATATCACCGGATCGCAGCTTTCGCTGTCCCGGTATTCCATGCACCACTTGTTCGTTGATACTGGCACAAATACTCGATGGAAACGCCATTTTCGCATCGGGATTTTCAACGCCCTTAAACAGGGCGATTGCTCCCGCGTCTTTAATCACTTCATCGCTTATCTGAGCGAGTCTGGCGGTGGTTACTCCTTCAACTGCTTCTTCCTCCAAACGCTTCAGAACTCGGCCGACAACTTCCCCCGCGGCTCGCAGTAACTCTATCTCGCGTTTGCTCCTTATTGTAACAGCCATAAGTGATATCAGGCAATCGTCATCTCGTCCATCGCCACTCGGATGGATTGGGTTACTTTGTCAATACTTACATTTCCGTCGATATTCACGATATTTCCCTTCGCCTGGTAGTATTCCACCAGCGGCGAGGTTTGTTCGTGATAAGTCTTAATACGGTTTTGGACAACTTCCGAGGTATCGTCGGGCCGTTGCGTCAGTTCGCTGCAACCGGCGTTACACTGGTTCTCCCGTTGAGGAGGGTTAAACGTTATATGGTAGGCCGCTCCGCACACGGGACAACTGCGCCGGCCGGTAATTCTTTCTTCGAGTTTGCTGTCATCCACTTCCAGATTAAGAACAACATCCACTTTTGCTTCGGTTTTGGCCAGGGCGGCATCCAGTTCCTCGGCCTGTCCGATTGTACGCGGAAAACCGTCCAGTATAGCTCCGTTTCCCTGTTCGATATTCTTCATTTCATCCATCATCATCGCAACGATAAGGTCATCAGGAACTAATGTACCCTGGTCCATATACGATTGCGCTTTTTGGCCCAGTTCAGTGCCTTCCTTACGATGGCGGCGAAGGGCGTCCCCACTGGAAAGATGCAGCAGGCCGTAACGCTCTACAAGCTCCTTGCACTGGGTGCCTTTACCGGCTCCGGGAGGTCCCAAAAAAACCACAATCATGCGTATGCTCCTTTAATACGGCCGCCGTCCATAAACCCGGCATAGTTTCGCATAATAAGGTTGGTTTCTATCCGCTGTACTATGTCTAACGAAACCGATACAACAATCAGCAAACCGGTCCCGCCCAAAAACTGGGCTACCGCGAAGGGAATATCAAGCCAGACCATTATCAGGGTGGGCACAACAGCTATAATCGCTAAAAATGCCGCCCCGACGTATGTGATTCGTGTCATAACACGTTCGAGGTATTCCGCGGTACGGCGTCCGGGCCGCAGGCCGGGGATAAAACTGCCGTAATCACGCAGATTATTAGCCATTTCTTTGGGCTGAAACTGGACCGTGGTCCAGAAATACGCGAAGAAGTACACCATACCCACATAGGTGACGTTATACAGATACGCCCCGGGAGAAAAGGCATTGCCCATGAAAACCCAACCCGACCACAAATGCCAACCGCTAAGCGACTGGAAGATCATCGGGGGGAAAATCAACAACGAACTGGCGAAGATGATCGGCATCACCCCACCGTGGTTGACCCGCAACGGCAGGTACTGACGTTGCCCACCGTAAACCCGACGCCCGCGGGTTTGCTTCGCCTGCTGAATCGGAATCCGACGCTGCCCCTGCGTGATCAGGATCGAACCGGCAACCACCGTAACGAAGGCAATAACAAGGAACAGAACCTTCGACGGGCCTATGGTCGAACTCGTGGCGGCACCAACGTCGAAGTCGAAGTTCCGTATCACCTCGATAACCGCGTTGGGCATCCGCGCCACAATCCCCGCCATAATGATCAGGGAAATGCCGTTGCCGATCCCGTATTCGTCGATCTGTTCGCCCAACCACATCAGGAACACGGTCCCGGTGGTCAGCACCACCACCGCCATAACATAGTAGATGGGCGTCATGAAGTCGGCATAGATCAGCCCGCTGCTCCGAAGGTACTGAATCCAGATGGTCGCCTGAATCAGACATAAGCCGACAGTCGCGTAGCGCGTATACTCGGTGATCTTTTTCCGCCCGGACTCGCCCTCTTTTTGCAGCTTCTCCAACGCCGGAACCACCGTCACCAGCAATTGGAAGATAATCGAAGCCGATATGTACGGCATGATCCCCAAACCAAAGATGGTGCTCTGCTGCAAGTTGCCGCCGGTGAAAAGTGCAAAATACTCCGCCAACCCGCCCAACGCCCCACCGCCACGCTGGGACATTGCCTCCTGGTCGACACCGGGAATGGCTATGTAAAAACCGATGCGATAGATCGCCAGCAACCCCAGCGTGAACAATATCTTGTTCCGCAAATCGGGGATCTTGAAGATATTGATAAACGTCCGAAACATGAGCTTGCTGCCCCCACGGCAAAGCCGCCAGAGCCTCTCCTTAAACGATCTTCGCCTCGCCGCCGACCTTGGTGATCTTATCCATCGCCGACTTGCTGAACCTGGATGCCTCGACAATCAGCTTCTTGCTCAGCTCGCCGTTGCCCAGAATCTTGACATCGACCCGCACGCTGCGCAACAAACCCGCCTCCACCAACGCCTGCCGCGTCACGTGGTCGCCGACCTCGAACCTCTCCTCCAGGTCCGCGATATTCACGATGCTGTAGACGCGGCGGAAATCGGCATTGCTGAACCCGCGCTTGGGAATCCGCCGGAACAGCGGCATCTGCCCGCCTTCCGCCATACCCCGCGCCGTCCAGCCGGCCCGCGAACCACAACCATTACTCCCTCGGCCGGAGGTCTTGCCCATTCCGCTACCACGCCCACGCCCTACACGCCGGCGCTTCTTGTCTCGACCAGCCGCTTTGGTAATCTCTGCAATATCCATCAGACCTTACCCCGATATCTCGACGCCACGCAACCGCCCAATCTCTTCCCGATTCAGCAGACCGAGCAGCGCCTTATATGTCGCCCGGACCAGGTTCTTGGGGCTGTTGGACCCATAGCTCTTGGTCAGAACGTCGTGAATACCCGCCAACTCCAATACCGGGCGGACACTGGCTCCTGCAATCACCCCCGTGCCCGGGCTCGCCGGGACCAGAACCACTTGGGACGCGCCGTATTTGACGGTCACCTGATGTGGGATCGTGGTCCCCTGACGCCCGATGGGTTTCATCTCGCGGGTTGCAATTTTGCGGGCCTTCTCAACTGCCGACGGAACCTCCGGGGCCTTCCCGTAGCCGACCCCCACACGCCCGTTGCGATCGCCAACCACGACCAGCGCCGAAAAACTGAAACGCCGCCCGCCTTTGACCACCGTGGCACAGCGGTAAATCTTAACGACCTCTTCGTCGAATTCCCGCTCACCAGCGTCACCACCGGGAGCCTTGCCACGAGCTTTTTTTCCAAATTGTGCCATAAAGCCATCCCGCCAGCCTGTGCAGCATTCCCCGGAAACCCGGCGTCACACTGCTCCCAGTGCTCCAGCACCACTGATTCGACAGATCATCGAAGCACTAGAACTTCAACCCACCTTCGCGAGCGGCGTCGGCCAAAGCCTTGATCCGCCCATGAAACCTGTATCCGTTACGATCGAAACGCACCGCCTCGACCCCTTTGCTCTTGCCACGCTCCGCCAGCGCCGCCCCGACGATCTTGGCCGCCGCGACATTCCCGCCATACTCGACGCTGTCGCGCAGGTCCTTGTTCATCGAACTAGCCTGACACAACGTCACGCCCTGCTCATCATCGATGATCTGAGCACTGATGTGCAGCAGGCTACGAGTCACGGTCAGCCGCGGGCAGCCCGTATCACCAAAAATCAGTTTTCGCACCCGGACCTTGCGGCGACGACGGCGAACGGCTTTTAGCTTGTCTGCTTTCATCCCTTGCGAACCTTCAACCAAACATGAACCCTAACTTGACAATCCCTCAAATCCGCTCAAACCATCTAGCCGCCACTGGCAAACGCCTTGCCCTGCTTCTTGCGGACATGCTCGTCATCGTACCGAATACCTTTACCTTTGTAAGGCTCGGGGGGGCGAATCTTGCGAACTTCGGCGGCAAACTGACCAACAACCTGCTTGTCGCAACCACGCACCACAAACTTGGCCGGCTCTATGTCGCCACGAGCCGCCGCCGTCTCAATATCAATATCAAGGCTATCCGGGACAGGTATCCTGAATTGCGACTTATCCTTGGACCCGCGACCCATGAACCCCACGTTAAGGCACAGAAACTTGCCGTCCAGCTTGCAACCGTAGCCCGTCCCGTAGATCAGCAATCGGCGCTCGTAACCCTGGCTCACACCACGAACCATGTTGGCCAGCAAGGCACGCGACGTCCCGTGCAACGCTCGCGACTGTTTCGTCTCCGCCACCGGGTGGACCTCTATGGCCTTTGCCCCATCATCGTACCTGGCAGATACGCACTCGGGCAGCTCCCAGCTCAATTGCCCCTTCGGCCCAGAGACGTTGCACTTCTTCCCGGCGATGTCAATCTTGACACCATCGGGGACCGCCACCGGTTTCTTACCTATCCGCGACATTCTCAAGCACCTCTGGAGAGCAACCGCCCCACGGCAAAATTGCCCGCTGCTAATAGACCGTGCAGATCAACTCACCACCGACACGCTTCTGGCGGCAAACCCGGTCACTAAGAACCCCAACACTGGTCGAAACGACCGCGATGCCCAAACCGTCCAACACACTGGGGAGGTCGTCCACCTTGGAGTATCGCCGACACCCGGGTTTCGACACACGTTTGATCTCGTGAATCAAATCCTCCCCACGTGGGCCATACTTAAGCTCGACGCGCAGAATCCCCTGCTTGTCGTCTTCCACGACATCGTAGTCAGTGATATAGCCTTCGGATTTAAGCACCTCAGCCACACCAACCTTCACCTTTGACGCCGGAATCTTAACGGTCTTGCGGCGAACACGAGCCGCATTGCGAATCCGCGTCAGCATGTCGGCTAACGGATCACTCCACATCTTTTAGTCTTTCCAGCTATCGCTACCAACTCGCCTTACGAACGCCTGGAATCTTCCCTTCGTGTGCCAGTGTTCGAAAACAAATACGGCAAATCTTGAACTTGCGGTAAACAGCACGCGAACGCCCGCAAAGCTCACAACGCCGAACCCGCCGAGTGGAAAACTTCGGCGTAGCCTTCGCCTTATTAATCCAAGCTTTCGTCGCCATAAACAATCAAACCTGTTCTTCAGATCGCCTAAACGGCATCCCCAACCGGGTCAGCAACTCACGCCCCTCCGCGTCGTTACGCGCCGAGGTCACCAGTGTGATATTCATGCCCTGAGGAAATTCCACCTTGCCGATGTCAATCTCAGGGAATATCGACTGCTCCATGATACCCAGCGAATAATTGCCGTGCCCGTCGAAACTACCCAAACCAAGCCCGCGAAAGTCACGAACACGAGGGATCGCAGTGTTGATCAGCCGATCAACAAATTCCCACATCCGCTTACCCCGAAGGGTAACCTTCAGCCCAACCTCGTAACCCCGGCGAAGCTTGAAGTTCGACACGCTCTTGCGCGCCTTGCACACCGCCGGTTTTTGACCCGTGATCTTCGTAAGGTCCACAATGGCCGCCCCAAAGCGCTTCTTCTCTGCAAGGCTTTTGCCGACGCCCATTGAAACCACAACCTTGCTCAACCGCGGAAGCGACAGCACATTGCCACGCTCCAACTCGGCACCCAAGGCTGGGCGAACCTCCTGCATGTATTTATCCAGAAGTCTGGCCACTGCGCCAACTCCCCATAGTCCAATTTCCGCTTACGCGGACGAAACCACTTGCCTCAGCGTATCCAACGTCGTCCCGCTGCGAGCAATGCGAACCTTCCTCATAACCTTGCCCGAGTCACCATACTCCGTCTCGAAGTGGACCCGAGAACCACGACCGATCTTGGTATCCACCGGCAATACATTGGAGATATGAATCGGAGCCTCTTTCTGAATCCGACCACCCTGCGGGTTGCGTTTCGTCGGGCGAACATGCCGATACACCATGTTCACTCCCTCGACCACAACTCGTTGATTATCCCGGTCAATCCGCAGCACTTTACCCCGGGCTCCCTTATGGTCGCCGCTGATCACCTCCACGGTGTCGTTTCGCTTTACATGGTAAGCCATCGCCAAAACCTCAATAACCCGCAATGCCCGCCAACACCGGCGGGGAACCTCAAACCTAAACCACTTCCTCCGCCAGCGAGATAATCTTCATATATCCCTTCTCGCGAAGCTCGCGGGCCACCGCACCAAAAATGCGCGTCCCCCGCGGATCGTTGTTGTCGTCCAAAAGAACAACCGCGTTGCTGTCGAACCGCACGTAACTCCCGTCACGCCGTGCCGTCGAACGCCGTGTGCGGATAACCACCGCCTTGGCCAGCCGCCGAGTCGACCGGTCTTTCCGGGTCGCGCCACCGGTGAAGTCGCTGTTGGGCAACGCCTTCTTCACCGTCACAACCACAATATCACCAATCCGGGCATGCTTAAGCCGCTTCTTGCCATGACGAGCAGTGCTTCCCTTCAGCACCGTGATCACCTGGGCCTGCTTCGCGCCGGTGTTGTCCGCTACGTCAACCTTGGTTTGCATCTGAATCATCGTTACAACCCGCTCCGCTCAAACCATTCCACCAGCAAACTCCAGGCAGCGCAAACTCCAAGCAACGCCTAAACACCCAGCACGCGGATCAACCGCCAGCACTTCGTCTTCGAGATAGGCCGGCACGCCATCACTTCAACACGGTTTCCAACTTTGGCTTTGTTCTGCTCGTCGTGGACGTGCAGCGTCGTTCGCCGCCGGAGATATTTACCGTACTTCGGATGCTTCATACTATACCGGTAAGAGACCCGAATGGTCTTGTCGCCCTTGTCCGACGTCACCAGCCCGGTGCGCTTTGGTTGGGGCCGCCTCTCGCTAGTGCTACTTTCGGTCATCACGTCCTGCACGCCTCTCGTCTGTATCCAGGGAGTCGAGCCTACCCGCCGCGACGGTGGGTGGCTGACGCCTCAAGATGGTACTGACCTTGTTCGATGTCCGTCTCTCCCCGTTCACGCAACAGGGTATACACCCGCGCGATGTCGCGCTTGGTCTGGGTCAACCGGTTCGGGTTTTCCAGCTTTTCGGTAACCGCCTGGGCCCGCAGATCGAACAGATGTCGGCGCAACCGATCTATCTCGCCGTGCAGCTCCTCAGTTTTCATCTCGCGGAGTTCTGAGATTTTCATGGCATCAGCCTCAACCATCAACCTCGGTGGCACCGGCGTCTCGCCGGTGATCCTCGGTTTACCAAGCGTCCCCTGCTACACTCCGACCCGGCGAGTGACGAACCTGCACCGGTAAGGCATCTTGGCTGCAACTCGCCGAAAAGCATCTCGGGCAACGTCCTCAACCACGCCGCCGATTTCGTACATGATCGTCCCGGGTCGCACACACGCCACCCAAAACTCCGGATCGCCCTTGCCCTTGCCCATCCGCGTCTCCAGCGGCTTGGCTGATACCGGCTTGTGCGGGAACAACCGCACGTACACCCGCCCCTCACGGTGCAGAAAGTGCGTCGCCGCCACACGACCAGCCTCGATCTGCCGGGCGGTAATCCACCCGCACTCCAGGACTTGCAGACCGAACTCCCCATAGGAGACGCTATTGCCGCGAGAGGCTCGCCCGCGAATCTTGCCCCGTTGCGATTTCCTGTATTTGATCCGCTTGGGCATCAACGCCATCGGATTATCTCCACTTCACCGGGCCGGCAAACATGCCTACCCACGTTTGCCACGCGACCGCATCCCATGACGCGGAACATCTATGCCCTCGACTTCCTCACCATAGCGGCCTTGGTACAGCCAAACCTTCACGCCGATGACCCCATAATTGGTGCAACTTCTGGCCAGGGCGTAGTCCACATGGGCCTGTAAAGTGTGCAAAGGAATCGAGCCCATCATCTTGGTCTCCCGGCGGGCCATTTCCGCCCCGCCCAGACGACCCGAGCACATGATCTTCACACCTTTGGCACCTGCCGCCATGCAACCTTCCGCTCGCTGCTTCATCGCCCGGCGAAACGCCCCACGCTTTTTAAGTTGCTCGGCAAGGGCCTCCGCCACCAGGGTCGCATCCAGGTCCGGATGCCGAATCTCCACGATGTTCAGGCTGATCTTACGCCCGACCATGTTCTCCAGCGCGTCCCGCAGCTTGTCCACCTCCGAGCCCTTGGGGCCTATCACCAGACCAGGCCTGGCGGTGTGCAGGATCACCTTCACCTCGTTGCGCGTACGCTCGATCTCAATCTTGGCCACGGCGGCGTACGGCGGTTGACGGTTCAACTGATGATCGATGTACTTGCGAATCCGTTGATCCTCAACCAGAAACTCGCCGTACAACGACTTCGGTGCGTACCACCGCGATCGCCAACCTTCGGTGATACCAACCCGAAACCCAAGTGGATGGATTTTCTGACCCATGGCTCACTCCACCACGTCGAAAGACCCTATTGTCACACCCCGCGTCAAACGCCCGCCTTCACCCAAAAGCACATTACCGTTCAGCCACCTTGATAATCAAATGACTGGTCCGCTTTGCGATCGGATGGGCCCGCCCCCGATCCTTGGGGCGCCACCGGCGATAATACGGGCCTTCGTCAACCCGCGCTTCCTTGATAAGCAGATGGGCCATCTCCGCCTCTTTCTCATTGGCGTTGGCCATCGCCGACTTCAAAACGTCCGCGATCATGCCGCTGGCCCGATGGCGGTCGAACCGCAAGGCATCCAAAGCCTGGTCGCATTCCATGCCTCGGATCGTATCCATCACCAGCCGCGACTTGCGGGCGCTAATGCGTGCATAACGGTGGGTCGCCACCCAGCTTTTATCGAGAGCAATCGTATCTGCCATCTCTCTGACCGCCTGACTCGTGCCCAACACACTAACCTGATTACTTCCGCCGACCACCGTGCCCACGATAAGTCCGCGTCGGGCTGAACTCACCCAGCTTATGCCCGACCATGTCCTCGGTCACGTAAAGCGACATAAACACTTTCCCGTTATGAATCTCGAACTTCTGCCCGACAAACTCCGGGACGATTGTGCAACGTCGTGCCCACGTGCGAATGGGTGTGGTCGCACCGATCTCTTTGGCTTTTGCCACCTTCCCAAAGAGCCTCTCGTCCACATACGGACCCTTCTTCTGTGAACGTGCCATTCCCTAGGTCACCTCATCATTGCACTACCGGCATCAAAGCCGCTGTTCGACCCGCTCGGCGCGTCGCATACAGCTTCCAGCCTGTTATTTCCTGGACAGAGTCAACTGCCCGTAACGCTTACTCTTGCGCCGTCTTAGAATACGACGGTTCGAACTCTTGTGAACCTTGCGGGTCCGCCCGCCCTTGGCCAACACGCCAGTGGGACTGCAAGGATGACGCCCACCCTTGCGGTGGCCTTCACCGCCACCCATCGGGTGGTCGTGCGGGTTCATCGCGTTGCCGCCCACGTGCGGGCGGCGACCCATATGCCGTTTGCGACCCGCTTTGCCCAACCGCAGGTTCTGATGCTCCGCGTTGCCCAACACCCCAATCGTCGCCCGACAATCCGAGCGAACCTGACGCATTTCACCGGACGGCATCACCAGCGTCGCCCAGTCACCCTCACGCGCCAGCAAACGCGCACTGCCGCCCGCGCTACGGGCCAGCTTGCCACCCTGACCGGGGTTCATCTCGACGTTATGCACGTCCATCCCCACCGGAATCGAACGTAGCGGCATGCAATTGCCGAGCTTGGGCTCGGTCTTCAGGCCGCTTATCACCGCATCGTCCACCTGAATCTTGACAGGGGCCAGAATATACCGCCGCTCGCCGTCGGCATACTCCAAAAGCGCGATGTGGCAACTACGGTTAGGATCATACTCGATTCGCAGCACCTTCGCTTCGACGTCATCTTTGCGACGCTTGAAGTCGATCTTGCGGTACAACCGCCGGGCACCACCGCCACGATGGCGACAGGTGATCACCCCATGATGATTACGGCCACCAGTCCTGACCAGACGTTCGGTCAGCGACTTCTCCGGGTGGCTTCGCTTGTCCGTCAGCTCGGCGTAGTCGTTCACCGACGCCACACGTCTTCCCGCGGTAGTAGGCTTGTATTGCTTAACACCCATGGTTGCTAACTAGTTCACAAAACCGTCGCCTCTCGGCGCTAGAACAGATCGATGTGGTGGTCGGCTTTCAGCACAACCACCGCCTTTTTCCAATCACGCGTCTTGCCGATCTTGTAACGAACCCGCCGCCGCTTGCCGCAACGATTCGCAGTGCGCACCGACGAAACCTTCACGTTGTAGATCATCTCGATGGCCTGCTTGATCATCGGCTTGCTGGCATCGGGATGCACCTCGAACGCAAAAGACCCGCCACGGGCCGGCTGCGTGCGTGTGGCTGCGAACGATTGCGTGCTCTGGTGCGTGCCCTTCTCGGTTACCAGGGGACGTTTAATTATGTGGTAAATATCCATGGCAAACGCTACTCGTTCTCGCTTTTCGCTTCCGCCGGGCGCAACCGCACCGGATCACCCCGCAACACCTCGAACGCCGACAGTGAGAAAATCACCTTCTTACGCCGCAAAATCTCATAACCGTGCAGATCGGTGACTCGGCGAACCTCCGTCTTGGGGACGTTCCGCCCCGAAAGCCAGACGTTCTTCTCGCCCTCAGCGATCGCCACCACACAACCCTGATCCGCCCCAAGGGCACCCAGCATGGAAGCAAAATGCCTGGTCTTGGGAACCTCGAAACCAAGCTCCTCCACGATCAAGACATCCCCGGAGTTGATCCGGGCGAGAATGGCATTATTGCGAGCCAACCGACGCATCTTCTTCGGGAAACCGCGATGCGGGTTTTGGTTGCCCTTGGCAAAAGCCACCCCGCCACCACGCCGAATGCACGTCCGGTTGGCACCCATACGCGCGTTGCCGGTGCCCTTCTGGCGATACAGCTTCCGCGTCGAGCCCCTCACCATCCCCCGGCTCTTGGTCGCCGCGGTGCCTTGATGCTGGTTCGACAAAAACCGAACCACGGCTTGCTTCAGCAGCTTAGGCCTGACGTGACCGCCCAGCACAGCGGCATCGATCTCACGCTGCCCCGTGCGCTCCCCGTCCATGTTGAAGACCGGCACTTCCAACATCGCCGTTTATCCTTTGCACTTCGCCTGGCGGACCAGCAGCAACCCACCGTTGGGGCCAGGGACGCTTCCCTTGATCAACAACAGGTTGTTGTCTTTGTCAACCGCCATCAAACGCTGGTTCCGGGTGGTAACTCTGACGTTCCCCATATGCCCGGCCATACGCTTACCTTTTTTAACAGAGCGCCCGCAACCCAGTGAGGCAGACCCGCCGATACTGCCCGCCGAGCGGTGTTTTCGCTCGGTTCCGTGGCTGGCTTCCTTGCCGCCGAATCCGTGGCGTTTCATCACACCGGCGAACCCGCAGCCTTTGGAAATACCGCACACGTCCACATAATGGATCGGGCCATCCTCGCCCTCGAATTGGGCGACGCTAAGCACCTCGCCAAGCTTCAAGTCGTCAGGCTCGCCCAGACGCACCTCGCGATGGATTCGCTTGGGGCCTGTCCCTACCACCGCGGCGTGCCCGATCAGCGGTTTGGTCGAGCGGTGCGGCTTGGCATCCTCGAAGCCGAGCTGAACCGCATGATAACCGTCCCGCTCGGGGGTGCGAATCTGCATGACCGTGCAAGGCCCCGCCTGCACCACCGTCACCGGCGTCACCACGCCATCCCCGTCATAAATACGGGTCATCCCAACTTTTCTTCCGACAATGGCCGGTTTCATAGCAATACCGCCCAACCTTGGTCTCGCCCGAGGGCGGCGAGATCATATCACCAAGTATCTCATGCCACGCAACCAAACTCACGCAGCCAACTTTATTTTGGTCCCAAAATCCCGCTGAAACAATCCCACACCGGGAGCGGTGGACCCGACCCGCCACACAACCGTGCTTTAAGTCTTGATCTTAATAAACACCCCCGCGGGGACAACCAGCCGATTGAGCGCCTCGACGGTTCGGGCCGTCGGCTCGAAAATGTCTATGACGCGCTTGTGCGTCCGCATCTCGAATTGCTCGCGTGACTTCTTGTCTATGTGCGGGCCACGCAGCACAGTGAACCGCTCAATGCGCGTTGGGAGTGGAATAGGCCCCTGAACGGTCGCGCTCGTCCGCTTCGCGTGGTCGACGATTTCTTTGGCTGACGCATCGAGGGCACGATGGTCATAAGCCTCCATCCGAATTCTGATTCGTGTTGTCTTGCTCACCGTCACACCACTGTTGAACTTACTATAGCACCTACGCTACGGCTTCCACTAAGCGCGAAAGTTCAGCTACAGTAGCCCGTTTCGCACGGATGTCAACGCCTTGAGCAAAAAAAACAAAAAAAGCTGAGAAGCTATCAGCTTTCAGCCATCAGCTATCAGCCTCCGTAGGCATGGTCCGCAGACCCGACATCCCCCGGTGGAGTCGTTGGGAATCCCGAACGTCGGGTCTGAGGACCCGACCTACGGGGGCTACGCCAAGCACCCAAGGTAGGAGCCGTATGCGGTAATTCTGCACGTGCGGATCTGTGCGGGGGGCTGGGGCAACCCAGGCCCCTACCGCAATTGTTCCATGCGGGTCTTTTAGCTGATGGCTGATAGCTGATAGCTGATAGCTAATAATCCATCATTCGCTTCACTTGGTCAGCGGGCACTTCCCCGTAGCGGCATGGCTCCATCGACACGTTTGCCCGCCCTTGCGAGAGGCTTCGCAGATTGGTCACGTACCCGAACATCGATGCCAACGCCACCTCCGCCTCGATGATCCGGTGATCACCCCGCAACGTCGATCCGGTGATCACCGCCCGCCGGGCGTGGAGGTCGCCGTTGATGCTCCCTAAATACTCTTCCGGAGTGATGATCTCGACCTTCATAATCGGCTCGAGCAGGACCGGCTCAGCCTGTTCCGCCGCCCGGTTAAATGCCTGACGGGCGGCATTCTCGAACGCCACCTCCGAGCTGTTATCCTCGTGCTGCCCCACCTCGATGAGCACTGCCCGCCAATCGAGCATCGGGTAACCAAACAAAGGCCCACTGGTCGCCGCGTCCCGCACCCCAGTCTCGATAGGGTTCAAATAGCCGGAATCCAGCACCCCGTCCGCAAGCTCGCTGAGGAAGTTCTCCGCGTCCTGTTCGCTGGTTTTCAGTGGCTCCAAGCGCAAGCGCACGTGGGCGATATGCCACCGTCCCGCCAACTGGCGTTCAAACCGCCCTTCCGCCTCCACGCCAGACCGTATCGTCTCACGATACGACACCCGCGGTTTGCCCACGCGGACCGCGACGTTCATGTTGTGTCGCAGGCGGTGGGCTATCACGTCCAGGTGCAGCTCGCCCATGCCCGACATGAGCATCTCCCCGGTGTCGGAATTGGTGGTGATCCGAAGCGTAGGGTCCTGACGACACAACGCCCGCAGAGCATCGTCCAACCGCTCGCGATCCCGCGAGGATTCCGGTTCGATGGTGCGGCTGATCACCGTATCGGGAAATTCGATGGTCTTGAACTCCACCGGGCGCTGGGCAGCACAAAGAGTGTGCCCGGTCAAAGCCGCCCGCGGGCCCACCACAGCCACAATGTCGCCCGCATAGGCAACGTCCAGTTGTTCCCGTTGCTTGGCGAACATGCGGTAGAGTTGGCTGATGTTCTCCTTCGCCCCGGTGACGGTGTTGAGCACGCGGCTGTTGGGCTTGAGCCGACCTCCGTAAATGCGGATGAAATAAAGGTCTACGGGCTTTTCCGCCACGATCTTGAAAACCAGCCCCGCGAACGGATCGTCCGGGTTCGTGGTGATTTTGACCGTCCGCTTCTTGTCCCGGGTGTCGATGGCCTCCACCGCCGGCATGTCCAGCGGGCTTGGTAGATAATCGCACACCGCGTCCAGCATCAGACGCACCCCGATGTACTTCAAAGCCGACCCACACAGCACCGGCTGTAACACGTTCGCAATGGTCGCTGCCCGAATCGCCTGCTTCAGTTCCCCCACCTCCAGGGGTTCATCGTGGAGATACTTGTCCATCAGGGCGTCAGAAGTCTCTGCCGCCGCTTCGATCAAAGCCTGTCGCCAATGATGAGCTTGCTCCTGGTATTGGGCGGGGATTGCTGCCCTGCGTATGCGATAACCCTGCTGCTCGGTGCCAAAGTGCACCGCCTCCATCGCCAGTAGATCGATCACCCCCTCGAACTGCAACTCGGCACCGATGGGGATTGCCAACGCGATCGGGTTTGCGTTCAAGCGTGTGCGTAGCGACTTGAAGGACATCTCGAAGTCCGCCCCGGGCTTGTCCATCTTGTTGACAAAGCACAACCGGGGCACCTCATATTTGTCTGCCTGCCTCCACACCGTCTCCGATTGGGCCTCGACCCCTTCCTTGGCATCGAACACCGCCACCATGCCGTCCAGCACTCGTAGCGAGCGTTCCACCTCGGCGGTAAAGTCGACGTGGCCGGGGGTGTCGATCAGGTTGATGGTGTGATCTTTCCACGGGCAGGTCACCGCCGCCGAGTAGATCGTGATCCCCCGATCCTGTTCCTGCTTATCGAAATCGGTCTTGGTGGTCCCATCGTCCACGTCACCCATGCGGTGGGTCTTGCCGGTGTAATACAAGACTCGTTCGGTCGTAGTGGTCTTGCCCGCGTCGATATGGGCGGCAATGCCGATGTTCCGGATCTTACTTAGCTCCACTTTCATCAATCACACCTGGGGAATTCACACATCCATCATGACAACATCACAATCGCGTGAGCACTATATCCGCTGCCGTACCAGCTTGCCACCCACGCCTTCAGCACCGCGGAGCACGCAGAGAATGGAGAATGGAGAATGGAGAAGTGCGGTGATCACAACCGCGCCGGCGTGTTTAGCAGCGGCAAGTCCGTAGCGTTTAGCGGCTCCCCAACGGGGAGCGAGAAAAATGGAGCGTGAAAAACTGAGATAAACAGTTGTAGGGCGGGTTCCACCCGCCGTTGTGGCATCGTGCGGCGGGTAGAACCCGCCCTGCGTCCATTCTCAATTCTCAATTCTCCATTCCGGATTAGATGCGATTGCCCTGAATCGTGCCCCAGCATATTGATTGCCCCCTTGTCGACCGGCGTGGCGGTTTCTATGATCCGTGGTGCGCTACAGGGACAGAACCTGGAATAGTCCAGACCACCGAGACAGCTAATGATGCCATACGACCGAAATGGAACCCAGTGGGTGGCCCACCGCTTTAGCGGTGGGGGACGCGAATGCCTGACGCGATCCGTGCCCCCCAGGGCTAAAGCCCCCATTTTCCATTTTCCATTTTCCATTTTCCATTCCCCCGTTTTTCGTGTCCCAGGCACGAGAGGGGATCGCCGGGCAGCCCCCGCTGCCCAATGCTTGCCGGATGGGAGCACATCATGAAGGTGCTGGTGGTTGGGTCTGGTGGCAGGGAGCATGTGCTGGCTGAGCGTTTGGCGCAGTCCGACCACGTCGGGCAGGTTTTCTGTGCTCCTGGCAACGGGGGCACCACCGCGATCGCCGAAAACGTGCCCATCGAGCCCCATTGCCAGGCAGACCTGTTGAAATTCGCCAGGGAACAATCCATCGATCTCACGGTGGTCGGCCCCGAGGCGCCGCTGTGTGCCGGGATCGTCGATCAATTCCAAGCCGCCAACCTGCCCATCTTCGGGCCGACTCAGGCAGCCGCCCGCATCGAGGGAGACAAAGCCTACGCCAAACAGTTGATGCTCCAATCCCTCATCCCCACCGCAAAATCCCGCATCTTCACCCGCCATGAGGACGCAAGGGAATATGTAGCCACCCGCGATACCGCCCAGGTAGTCAAAGCCGCGGGGCTGGCTGGCGGCAAGGGTTCTATCGTCTGTGACGATCCTGCCGATGCCCTATTGGCTCTGGAGCGGATCATGGTGGACAAGCAGTTTGGCGATGCCGGCAATACCGTGGTGGTCGAGGAGAAGCTCACCGGGCCTGAGCTTTCGGTGTTCGCCGTCGTGGACGGGCACACGCTATACGTGCTGGAGCCGGCTCAGGATCACAAACCGGTCGGCGAATCCACCACCGGGCCTAACACCGGCGGCATGGGTGCCCACAGCCCCGCCCCGATCGCAACCGAAAAGATTCTGCGGCGGATCGACAGCGACATCCTGATCCCCATAATCAGCGCTTTGGAGCACGATGGGGCTGCGTATCGAGGTCTGCTGTATGCCGGGCTCATCCTCACCGCCGCCGGCCCGAAGGTGTTGGAGTTCAATTGTCGGTTTGGGGACCCGGAGGCTCAGGTTATCCTGCCCCGCCTGCGGAGCGATTTATTCGAGTTGTTGCACTCGGCGGTTCACGGCAAACTTGACCAGATCGAGTTGCAATGGGACCGGCGGTCGGCGGTTTGTGTGGTGATGGCTTCGGAGGGGTATCCCGGGGCATATGAGACGGGCAAGGAGGTTCACGGGGTTGACGCAGCCGAATCGCTCGCAGACGTTAGAGTCTACCATGCCGGCACCAAATGGATTAGTGAGCGTCTCATAACCACCGGAGGGCGAGTGCTGGGTGTCACGACGTTGGCGGACAGCCTCGCCGGGGCGCGTGAGCGGTGTTATGACGCCATCGAGCGTATTTCCTTCGAGGGTGCTTTCTATCGCCGTGACATCGCTGCCGCCGCTCTCCCCTAACTCGATATTCACACCGCATACCGAGTGAGCCGGGCGGCCCATCGCTTTAGCCGGGTGGCCCATCGCTTTAGCGGTGGGGGACACGAATGGTTCATTCAAGCACCGCCGAACCCCGTAGCAACCTGGACGATCAGATTCGTGTCCCCCACGGCTAAAGCCATGGGCCACCCAGTAGGGCGGGTTTTACCCGCCGTCCATGGCGTTACGTGTCACTTGCCGGCGGCGGGTGAAACCCGCCCTACTGCCTGCTGACAAATTCGCATTGACAGCCCCCCGGCAAATATGGTTATAATAGGTGACGGAGGCCAGGGGAGAACGCCACTTCCAGTTCAGGCGCCCTTTCGAGAGAGAGATTCGTAGTTTGCAAAAAGCCGCGTTATGGTTGTGTTGGCGTGGCTCGGCTTGGAGCATGTCGTAACCGGCATGGGACATATTTTTCAAGGGATGCGGCAGTTGTCGATTCCATATCCAGAGAAACCCAATCATTATTAAGGAAATTGCCATGAGACTTTCCTGGACAACAAGACCTACAGTATTGATCCTGGCGGTGAGTGGGCTGATGCTCATCGGGCCATCCATCGCCTTCGCCGGCTCGATTGTTGCGTGGGGCAGGGACGGCGATGGTATAGGCAACGCCCGCAACCGGACCTATGTCGATGTCAACGCCATCGGAGCAAACGACGGTTCGAGCTGGACGGACGCTTACACCGATTTACAGGATGCCCTGGCCGTCGCAATGGCCGGCAATGAAATCTGGGTGGCGGCGGGAACGTACAAACCCGCCGGCGCCGCCGGCGACCGATATGCCACGTTCCAACTTATCAGCGGTGTACCCATCTACGGCGGATTCGCCGCCACCGAAACCCAGCGCGACCAGCGCGACTGGACTGCCAACGAAACCATCCTCAGCGGCGACCTCAACGGCGACGATTCGGGCTTTACCAATAACGGCGAGAACAGCCACCACGTCGTGACAGGCAGCGGCACCAACTCGTCAGCCGTCCTCGACGGGTTCACCATCATCGGCGGAAATGCCAACGGCTCCGACCCGTACAGCGACGGCGGCGGGATGTATAGCTCCGGCGGCAGCCCAACGGTGAAAAACTGCACGTTCACCGGGAACACAGCCGGCTACGCTGGTGGCGGAATGTGCAACGACAACTCTAGTGCCCCGCTGATCACGAATTCCTCTTTCATCGGCAATTCAAGCGATACCCACGGCGCCGGAATGACAAACTACTACAACAGCAACCCAACGATGACCAACTGCAAGTTCATAGGCAACTCATCGGGGTGGTCCGGCGGCGGGATATACAGTTTCCGCAGTAGCCCGACGCTTACCAACTGCCTCTTCAGCGGAAACACGACCACCCATCGGGGGGGTGCTTTGAGCAACGACGACGGTGCCAATCTGATTGTGACCAACTCTACCTTCAGCGGCAATTCGGGCACTGGCGGGGCTGTCGGCAACTACTTGAACTGCCACCCGACGTTGCGTAACTGCGTTGTCTGGGGTAATACGGGGGGGGCATTCTACAACTATCCCAACAACTGCTCGGTTACCGCCACTTACAGCGATGTTCAGGATGGCTGGTCCGGATCCGGCAATATCAACTCGGACCCTCTGTTCGTGGACGCCGACGGTGCGGACGACATTCTCGGCACGGCGGATGACAACGTGCGCCTGTCGGACAACTCACCCTGTATCGACACAGCCAACAATAGCAATGTGCCGGCGGATGTCGCCGATCTCGATGGCGACGGCGACACCAGCGAGCCGACTCCGCTGGATCTCGACGGCAATGCCCGCATTGTCATCGATATCGTGGATATGGGTGCGTATGAAGCCGGAGTCGGTGACACTGACGGTGACGGCGTGCCCGATGACGACGACAATTGCCCGAACCACTACAACCCCGATCAGGCTGACTGTGACGGCAACGGCGTGGGCGACGTATGCGCCATCGCAGCCGGAACCAGCCAGGACTGCAACAGCAACAGCATCCCCGACGAGTGCGACATCGCCGAGGGCACGTCGTCGGATTTCGACGGCAACAGCATCCCGGACGAATGCGAACAGGCTGCCGGTGAGCTGCTCTTGGTGGTGGCCTCTGGGTCAGATTGTGTCACCAGCGTCGAGCAGGTTACGGTGACGCTGGATGTCGCCAATCTCACCCGTGCCATCAACGGTGTGCAGGCTTTGATCCATTATAACACGAACTATCTCACGCCGGTCGGCATCACACCAGCCACCGGTTGGGTGTTGATCGTTCCCGGCGACCCCAACAACCCTGATTTGAACGGTGACGGCGATTTCACTTGTGCCCTGTACTTCCCGGGCGATGAGGTGTCTGCCGACGGCACGGTGGCTACGCTGGTGTTTGCTCCTGCGGCTGAAGGGCCTACCCAGGTGACTTTCCAGGATGACAGCGATCCATTCTTCACCAAGTTGACAGTGGCGGAGGACAACACCACAATTCTCCCGTACAAGGTAGACTCGGGTACAATCAGCATCGACGACACCGTAGCCACCGCCGGCAGCAACAGCCCCGTCTGTGAAGGTGGGGCCATCAACCTGTCCGGCGGCCCGGACAGTGGGCCTGATTGGCCTTATACGTATGCGTGGGTTGGGACCAACGGCTTTAGCTCCGCCGAGCAGAATCCGACTATCAGCGATGCCACACTGGACATGAACGGCATCTACACGCTGACGGTGACCAATGCCAGCGGGTGCGAGTTTGTTGCCCAGACCGTTGTTGAAGTCTACCTGTGCATGGTGGTGAACGTCGAGATCGAAGGCTTGGTCGGTGACAGTGGCACATATGGTTCTCCGTCTAGTGGTGGCGAGCTTGATCGTGAAGTGACCTTCGTATTCACGGATTGCGATGGTGATACCGACACGTACACCATCCCGGTTACCTTTACGGCTGACACGGGCAACAACAAGGGTGTCGGGAGTGCGACATTTACAGGCCTCGATGCCGGTTTCGGGTGGCTCAGCGTTCAGGAAGGCCACACGCTGCGCGAATTGGTGGCGGTGGACTTTGTGACTACGTTGGCTGACAGCGTGACGGTGTTCCTGCCGTCGGGCGATTTCCACACGGCGGTGGTGCCGCAGGACAATATGGTGGACATCACTGATTTCTCGATACTGGCGTCCAGTTGGGAGACGGCTATCGAGGCTAATCAGGGCATCGGCGGCGACGCCACCGGTGACGGCTACCACGACGCCGACGACTTCGCGCTAATTCAGCCGAACTTCCTGACGTTCGGCGAGGGGATTAACGGTTGTGGCAAACTGCTGAGCCATGCAGGGCGGGTTCTACCCGTCGCGTCCGAGGATGGCGTGATATTGCGGACTCCGCGAACCAGCATTGATGTATCGGAGTTGCGTTTGAGAGTGCCCGATGCCCAGCGTGCGGACCTCGACGGCAATGGTGTTGTTGACGCACGTGACATCCGCGCATTCGCGAGACGGCACAACCTACTGTTGCTGCCGGTGTTTGAGGCCAAGTTATCCAAGTTGGAGGCGTCGGTTCCAACTCTTGAATCGACGGTCGATCCGGGTCTTGAGCCGCCACCGCGATGATCGGTGGAACAAAGGTGTCAAACAAAGGTGTCAGGATGATTTTCTTGACCGCGGACGCCTCCCACAGGACGCCGAGAAGGCGGGTGATGCACTCGAACTCGTTCAGTTATGACTCTGACAGCGGTTTTGTAGGGTGCACCGCCAAAACCGAGCGCAATGCCTGGAGGCTCATTTTGATGTCCTGCAGAGTGCGTAGGCGCATGAGCCGATGGAACAGATACCGCGGCCTCAGGTAAAACTCGCGGTACGCCACGCGATACATGCGGTTAACTTCGTCACCCGAAACGGTCGGCAGTTCCATTAGTGCGTTGGCTCCGTCATACTCACGCCAATCGCGGGTGCGCAGATACCCGTTGCGATTGGCCCACTCGAACAGTTGCGTTCCCGGGAACGGGACCGTGATATTGAACAGCACAATGTCCGGATCGAGCTTTTTGGCGAAGTCGATGGTGCGGCGCATGGTCTCTGCCGTCTCGCCGGGATTCCCAAGCATAAACGCCGCCCGCGCGGTTATGCCCACTTGCTGGGCTGTGCGAACCACCTCGCAGGCACGCCCCAAGTTGATCGGCTTGCGGATGTTCTTCAGGATTCCCGGATCGGCTGACTCGATCCCGAACATGATCTGGTGGCACCCCGCCTTGTGCATCTTTTCCATCAGCGACCGGTTGATGCCGTCAATGCGGGCGAAGCAGGACCATGTCACGTCTATACCGCGTTCGACGATCAGATCGCACAGTTTGGCGACGTTGCGTTTGAAGATGGTGAACGTGTCGTCATAGAAGTTGATCTCGCGGATACCATAACGGGCTTGGAGTTGTTCGATTTCGTTGACGATGTGCAGGGCTGACCGGGTGCGCAGTGGGGTTTGTGCCGAGCTACAGAAAGTGCACTTGCCGGGGCATCCCCGCGCGGTGGTCATTGCCAGGGCTGGAAGGCGCCGATATGCCCCGACCGCGGGTTTGTACAACTCGAAGCGGATCAGGTGATAAGCCGGCATTGGGAGAGAGTCGAGATCCTCAATGGGCGCACCGGGTGCGTTATGCCGGATCGGCCCGAGTGCGTTGTCGGATCGATAGGATAGGCCGGTGATCGATTCGATCGGCTCACCCTCTATTAGAGCCGCAAACGACTTCTCCCCTTCACCTCGGATGACGTAATCGATGTTGGCGTCCTCGAGCACCTCCTCCGGCAATGCGGTGGCGTGAGCACCACCCACAACGACCGTCGAGCCAGGCAATACGCTCTTCACGACAGCCGCCACACGGTGCACACTGCCGATCTGGATGGTAACACCAGTCAACCCGACGAACCGCGGCTGATGCTCACGGATGAACCGTTCGACCTGGTCGAGCGTGAGTTGTTCGGCGATGGCATCCAAAACCTGGACATCGTGCCCGCGGGCTTCGGCATAGGCGGCGACGGAGAGCAAGCCCAACGGCGGCCAGATGCCGTTGACGCCGTGCCAGATGGTGCCGTCGTGGGCGAGGTAGGGAGGTACGATGAGCAAGACATCCATGCGAATCCCTTTCCTGATCACCAGCGTTTCCAGAACATGGCTGGTAGTGCCACCGACATCGTGTTGAGTCGGCTGAAAAAGTTCTCATACGGGTGACGTAAGCACTTCACTCCCCACTGCCAGGAAAGATAGAACGTGCGGTATGCGTGCTTGGCTGCCGCTCGGATTTCTCCGTTGCTGAAGTTCGGGTAGTCGGGTTCACCGTTCTCGGTCAACCAGCCGTCTGCCCTACATGCGGTGTGAAATGGCGTGCCCTCCATGACGTTGGCGAGTTGGAACTGGACGGTGTCCGGGTTGAGCCGTTTGGCCCAGCGAATGGTTCGCTCAGCCGTTTGGGCTGTCTCGCCGGGGAACCCGATGGCGAAATCTGCATGGATTCGCAGGCCTGCACGCTTTGCGTTGGCCGTGAACTCCTCCATGGTCTTGATGCTGACCCCCTTACGGATGTTCTTGAGAATCTGCGGATCGCCTGATTCATACCCCACGTGCAGGTTGCGGCAGTTGGCTTTCTTCATGAGCTTCATCGTTTCGAGGCTGAGATTGCCGCGGGCGTAGCAGGACCAGGGTATCTTGATCTTGCGGGCTGTTTTGAGGGCTGACAGCTCGGCGGCTCGCTCATCGGTGAGCGTATCATCCTGCACCATGACGGATCGCACCTCGGGCATGTCCTGTTCCACGCACCTGAGCTCTTCGAGAACGTTCTCGATGCTGCGAAGGTTGTAGGTCTTGCCTCGCACGAATGTGTGCACCCACAGGCAGAACGTGCACTGCCCCCATGCGCACCCCCGACCGGTCATTAAATCAATGAACGGGTGGAATTCGGAGATGGTCTTGTAATTACGGATGTCAAGATGATTCCGAAAGAACCTGGTCACGAAGGGGAACTGATCAAGTTGTTCACCCGTGAGGTAGGGTCGTTGCGCATTGTGGGCAATCGTATCGCCATCCCGATACAACAGGTTCCGGATCGACGCGGGTTGGTTCCCCGCCGCCAGTTCCGCCAGCGCATAGTCAAACTCCCCTTCAACACCGTAGGCAACAGCGCGAGCCTGTCGCAGGGTTTCCTCCGGGCTCGAGGAGAACTGCGGGCCGACCAACACACTGATGCAGTCGAGCTTCTCGGTGAGGCGGTCGGCGATTTCGACATCGTTCGTGCGGCTTTTCTGCCCCGTGTAGACCACGAGCATGTCCGGCTGCCACTCGGTTACGATGCGTGTGGTGGCATCGTGGTCGAGATGGGACGATGGGGCGTCAACGAGTTTAACCTCGTGCCCGCAATGCTCAAGCCACGCCCCGGCGTACCCAAGCCAAAGGGGATACCACTGGGACGCCGACAGCGACACGAAGTCACAGCGGGCGTTGCGCATGTAATCCGGCAGATAGGGTGGGGAGAGAAGCAACACTCTCATAGACGTTCACCTGCTTTCAGTTCATCGCGTCCAATGGGGCGACGTGGGCTTCGATCACGTATCGAGTGGAAATCATCTTCAATGGGCCGCGGAGAACGTACCGATCCATGAGACCGAAGATGCGCTCCAAGAGCGGCGAATGCGAGAAAAACCTTGTATTGTCCGGGCGCAGCCGGAACTGCGCAAACCCGCGAAATGCCCGCCTGAGCAGGCCCGGGCGGATTCGCAACAGCCCCCATTCGTCGCGATGAAACAGATTATAGGCCAACACCCAGGGTGACAGCATGGTAGTCTCAGCCGCCACGAAGCGACCACCGGGCATGAGCACCCGACGGATTTCCTCCGCCGCGGCGCCGATGTCCGGAACATGGTGGAGCACGTCGTAGGCAATGACCAAATCAAATGCACCGTCGGGAAATGGGAGTCGCTGCGCGTCCCCGTGCACCAATTCTGTGCCGAGGTTATAATCCTTGCTGAGCTGCTCAGCCCGGCGCAACATGGCCAGGCTCCGGTCCATGCCGACAAGTTGACCGACCATAGGGGCCAGGATCGGGTGATAGAGTCCCGTTCCGCAACCAAGGTCCAGCACCCGAGCCGGTCGACGTGGGCCGATGATCGACTCGAAGAATTCCCGGAATTTCTCGCGGGTCTGGGGATTTCGTTCCAGGATGGCTGGATCGAATCGGGACCAATACCGCCTTTCCTGTTCCGCGGCTGCCGGATCGTGGATTGTTTCGCCATATTGCATCTTGTTTATTCCATGAACCGGATGTGGCGGTTGACTCTTTCGACGATCCCGCTGTGTTTCTTTTGCGTCAGGCTTGGCACAAGCACGGAGACCGCCATGGGGAGCTTCCCGGGCTGGAACGTGTTGCAGTTCCGGCAGAACGGCTCCTCCAGGCTGCGACCCGCCAGATGCGACCTGCGGACCTCCCGGATTCGAGGCGAATTCCACAACTCCTTCGCGGTTGCCTCTTGCATATTGCCAAACGACTTATCCGCCGCCCCGTAGCAACACGGGACAAACGACCCATCCGACTGAATCAGCGGTGTGCCACGCCAAAGAAACAAACAAGGCTGCTTACTCGCCCGCTTGCGTTGCCCGGGGAAGGCCAGGGATTCGTCAAACTGAAGTTCATCCTTCTTGACGCGCACGGCGTCTACACCGGGGATGCTCCACATCCGGCGGAATGCTTGAACCTGGCTTCGAGTGTCGCTCAGCTCGAGCATTTGGAGGATAAGCCATGGTTTCCCGAGGCTGCGTTCCACCTTCCGCGCGGCGAACCGCCGCACATTGTTGAAAACCCGGTCGAAGTCCGCTCCGACGCGAATCTTTTCGTAGGTCTCCTTGTCCGCTCCGTCGAACGAAACGACGAGCACATCGAGCCGGCTGTCGAGCAGGTGCTCTTGCCACTTGTCCGTGAGAAACGTGCCGTTGGTGGATGCCCCGGTCGCAATTCCCGCCTCGTGACACTCGGCGATCATCCGCATGAAGTGCTTGTTCATCATCGGTTCACCCAGGCCGGCTAACCAGATGAATGAGGCTGTCTCCCGGATACGATCCAGCGCCCGGTGGAACGTTGTCAGATCCATGTCACTGTTGCCCAGAGTGGTGCTGATCCGGCGTGGGCACATCGGGCACGAAAGATTGCAGCGGCTACTCACTTCGATGACGTACTCGAAGGGAACACCGCGAGCCTCCAAACGTGGTTGAAACACATCGTGCAACACTTTCAGGCGATGGTTGATGGTGCTGCCGAGGTGCCTGCCCGAGGTCGCTACCACCTCACGCCGACCCGCTGCAAGGGGGCCAATTGAAAAAGCAACATCTGTCTGTCTCCCGCTCATTGTGTTCTGATCATCCAGTTACCGGCGAAACCTCCTGTAGGGCGGGTTCTACCCGCCTTCTCGGCGTCCCGCGGCAGGTGGAACCCACCCTACGACGGTGTGGCGGGTGGAACCCGCCCTACGATGGCGTGGCGGGTGGAACCCGCCCTACGACGCCACGCGGCCGGGCTTCGAAAACGATCATCTGCTCCACGCATAGCCAAGACCAATCGCAGCACTCGTCAATCCATGCCAGCAAGCCGGAGATTTTCCGTTCCAAGGGATCACGCAATCCCTTCGACAGGAAATACTGAACCACGTTCAGCGCTACCACCGACAAGAAAAAAGGCGCCGACGCGACATTCCGACGGCGCGATACTTCTAACCCGTGACTCCGGAGAACTTCCAGGTCCCTTCGCCCTCCGAAGGGGATTTCGTTGCGGGTGGCTGAGCTGGAATACAATGGCCGACGGGTTACGATGCGGATCAGCTCCTTGCCCCAAATGCACATCCTCAGTAACAGCCCGGATACCAACGTGCCGTTGCGGTCAAAGCAGCAGAGCTTTCCGCCAACTCGGAGAACGCGACGGATTTCACCAATCGCTTCGGGCAACCGTCCCTGGACAGCCAAGTGGTGAAACAATCCGTCGGCTATCACCACATCGAATGAATCCGTGTGGAAGGGCAGGTCTCCAGCCTCGGCACAACGCACGTAGCCCTCAAGCCCGTGCTGTCGGATCGCCGCTTCGATCATGGCTGGGGAGAAATCGACCCCCACCGCATCGACGCCCAAGGCCCGCAACCCCGCAACCGTCCCTCCCACTCCGCAACCTAAGTCGAGGACCCTTTGGCCCGGGCGGAGAGCATAGAACGATGCCCGCCGGCTCGCCAAAACACGCATCAGCGGCGAACGCTCGTCACTCCGGTAAAACGCCGCGTTGCGGTCCCAGTCTTCCCGTTCCATGCTCAGGATTTCATCCGGAGTCCTGTCCATCACCGCAACATCTTCAAATATGCCTTGGGGTGCATCAGGTTGCTGTTGGCTTGAAAGCACGAATGAGTGCAGTGGCATTTCTTGGCTCGGATTGCCCGGCGTAGCCGCTCAGCCTTGGGCGAACACCACGCGGCGCGGAATCCGTCTTCGAGCACGTTTCCGACCGGAGGCAGCAGTTCGCACAGCAGCACATCACCCTTGTAGTCCACCACACCCATTCCCACCCCGCCGACACAGTCAAATACCTGACGTTCCGTATCGAGGACCTGGAGACACTCATCGAAGAGATTGGCCTTCATGCGCTTGGCCAACCAGGATTTGACCCGTGACTCGGGGAGGTATCGGTCGTTCGCCAAGACCATCCGCCGATGCACACGCCCGAACGACTGTAGCTCCTCCAGCGGCGGCAACATGTCGCAATACTCGCTGGGGCCGCCACGCACCAGCTCGAAATTGTGGGCGGAGATGCCCGGCATATTCCCCTTTACCCAGTCGATGAGCCGAGGCAGGTCTTTAACGTTGTCCCGCATAATCGTAGTGGTCGCCTGGATACGAAAGCTCGAGCACTTCGCTTGCAACCGCACAAGCCGTGCATACGTTTGCAGGAGCTTGTCGAACCCACCCTTGACACCTCGGATGGCATCGTGGCATTGCCGGGTCCCATCGAGGGAGAGCGATATCATCAGATCGAAGGAGCATGTATCGAGAATCTCCTCGACCACGGCGGCGATGCGATCGACCAGTAAGCCGTTGGTCGGAATGGTGACGTTACTTACGTGGTTGTTGCGGTCGAAAACGCGGCATATCTCGACCAGGCCCTTCCTCAGAAACGGCTCCCCTCCACCAAGATACAACTGGCACAGTTCGGTGAGTTCGCGGCTTAGGCATTCGTAGTTTTCCAGTGTCATGATGTCCGGCGTCTGGTTCAGCTCGTCGGCGAAGAAGCAATGCGTGCACCGCGCGTTGCAGCGCGAGGTGACCAGCAGGATCAATGTCAGCGGCGTATCCACGGTGCGATGAAGCAGGCTGTGCTTGATGTATGGGGCGAGTTTCAACCGTTTCGCTCCTTCCGCCGGAGATATCGGAAGGTGGCCCAGCACCACACCAGCTTGTCACAGAAGATGAAGGGCAAATAGCAGGGTATGGGCTTTTCTCGCCACGTGTGCAACCAGATTTTCATGGTTATCGCAGTGGCGATGGCCGGTGCCAAAAACAGGTAGAAGTAGGGATTGGACGAGGCAAACCGCCCGTAGGTCGAATGTCGGCGGTGAGTCAAGTGCGCATCGACCTCACCGCGCAAACCCCATGCGTAAGCGCGACCGAGGGTGGAACGTAGTGTGGCCCGCCCGTGGTTGTGGTGCACGATGCACTCCGGGCGGAATAGGGTTTTGAACCCTTTCGCCTGCATGCGTAAACCGAGGTCCTCGTCCTCGCCTGTTTTGATGGACTCGTCAAAACCACCCAACTCCTCGAACAACGATCTTCGGATACCGAAAGCACAACCGCAGGCGAACGTGCGCTCGGCGGCTTTGCTTTGCATCGACGGGTAGTACCGCGCGTAGTCGTGGCAACGGGCGAAGAAACGGCTCGAACCTCCGACGATCCGGGCAGCCACTTCGCCGGCTTCGGGATGCTTCTCGAAAACCGCCACGGTCCGCTCGATCCAGTTCCGGTCCACCTCACAGTCGTCGTCCACGAACAGCAGATAGTCGCCGCCGGCTATCGAAGCCCCAAGGTTTCGGGTGGCTGCCGCGCTGGATCGGTCGTGCCGAACGTGTTTGATTGGGGCCGTCGCATCTCTACGGGTTTCGTCGATGATGGTTTTCGTCTGGTCGTCTCCGCCATCCTGGGCAACGATGACATCGAATGCGCCCGCCGGGTAAGCTTGGGCCGCCAACGTCTTCAGTAGGCACCGCAGGCCTTCGGGGCGATCGTGTGTCGGCACCACGACGCTCACTCGGGGATAATCAGTGTGACAATGTTTCACGGTTGTCATTGCCTGGTTTGGGTGCCCCATCCCGTTTCGCCGGCCCGAAGGGCCGGCGAACGGGGTGGGGGACGGGCCAGGTGCTTTTTTGTTGGACAAGGCACTTTCTCCGTTTGAGTCAGTCCCCCACCCCGTCCGGATGCCTGCTACGCAGGTATCCGGAACGGGGTGGGGCACCCATACTCACTCGGGGATAATCAGTGTGACAATGTTTCACGGTTGTCATTGCCTGGTCTGGGTGCCCCATCCCGTTTCGCCAGCCCGAAGGGCCGGCGAACGGGGTGGGGGACGGGCCAGGTGCTTTTTTGTTGGACAAGGCACTTTCTCCGTTTGAGTCAGTCCCCCACCCCGTCCGGATGCCTGCTGCGCAGGTATCCGGAACGGGGTGGGGCACCCATCACTCATGGGCTAGGCCCGGCATTTATGCCGGGTGAAACGGAGGGTTCGCAAGAATGCCCTCAACCCGCGCACTCGCCGGGCCAAACCGTGGGCAATCAACATCTCGAGGTTCGTCTTCGGCTTGTTGCACAGCACCGCCACCACTCGTTGACACATGTGCCACGGTCGCAAGGGATAGTAAGCGGCGAAGAACAACAGATACGCGATAACAACAAACCACCGAACCTGGCAGTCACTCCAACGCGAGTGCCGGCTCTGTCTGTGGCAACGAATATTCGCGAAAGTGCGATCCAGACCCAGGAAGTATTCGTCGCTGTACTCGATGAGACCGCGCTCCAGGTAGCGGCGGTGGTACTCGGAGCCGGGATAACACGTAAACCTGCTACAAGTGACCGTATCATACCGGGCAAGGGCCAGCCTGATGATGAACACGTAGGTCTGGAGCAAGTCGCGGAAACTCTCTTGGGGGCTGCCAATGATTATGTAGGCGTTGAGGGTCAAGTCGATGTGATTGCGGCGAACAATCCTTCCGAGTTCGAGGAACTGGGCAGGGTCAGCCTGCTTCCGCATCGATGCCAATACCCGCTTTGAACCGCTTTCCGGAGCGAAGGTCAGCGATCGGCAGCCGCCGGCGCTGAGTTTGGCGAACAACTTTTCATCAAAGGTTTCGCTACGTGTGCCGCTGGGGAGTGTCCAGGTGATCCCCAGGTCTCGCGAGCATATCTCGTCAGCCACACGCATTATCCAGCGGTGGCTGACCCCGAAGGTGAGGTCTTGAAACTGGAACTCGGTGGCGCCGTAGCGATCCATGTAGAATTCCATTTCATCGACGATGTCTTGAGGGCTGCGCATGTAGAAACGCGTAGTCCACATCTGCGCACTGGAGCAGAATCGGCAGCGATAAGGGCATCCGCGCGTCCCCAGCATCGTCATCACACGTCGATCGCTATGGTCGTGGGCGCGCTTGGCTTTCATATAGTTCTGAATGGGAAACAGGTCCCAAGCCGGCCATGGAATCGAATCCAGATCGCGGCGGCGTTGCCGGGCGGGGTTGCGAATAAAGGGCGACGGATGCTTCGTTTGCGATGGCGCGTTCATTCCGTCATCCTTGCCGGTCTCGGTTTGGGATACGTTTCGGTTCGAGCGATAGGCCAATCCGGCAATGCCCTGGAGCTTCTTTTCCCCCGGTCGAGCCAACGTGTCCAGTAACTCGATCAGGGTGTCCTCGCCCTCGCCAATGACAGCGTAGTCAATCGGCGCGCTCTCGAAGACGTGCGCCGTCGCGGCGGTCACGTGCTCACCGCCAACCACAATGGGCGTCGAAGGGAACGCTTCTCGCAGGGCAGCCAATAACCGTCGGGCCAACGGCCACTGGACGGAAAACATCGCGCTTAGCCCAATAACATCGGTTTGAGGATCGACGCGTTGCACGATCTCCTTGATCGACAACCCGTTGATATGGCATCCCCGAATGAACGGGTGAAAGGAGTGCAACGCTTCGCCTAAGCCGTCGATAACGGTAACCTTGTGCCCCGCGCTGCGAACACTGGCAGCCAGATAGGCAATACCTATAGGAGGAACCTGAGGGTACTGCCAATTCCTGTCCGCAACGGTCATCGGTGGTGATATCAGACAGAGATTCATGTGATCCTATTCCCCCGGCATACCCCGTGCGGGTGCCCCGGCGAGCACGGGGTTCTTCTCCGACCGCTCGATCAGGTAGGTGGCTACATCGTTAAAACGATACTCATCGCGAATGTGATAGTGCTCTTTAATATGTTCCATCCATGGGCCTGTTTCAGCCGGCCGGCGGAGCATGAACACGAACCACACTCGCGGATGTTCCGCGATCCACGCATCGAAGCGATCGGTGAACAATGCGAGGTTGTCGCGGCTTTCCCACGGCTGCAACCGAACCGGGTGGCCTGTGTCTTGCCAATAGAACCCGTAGGCATATCGGGTTTCGTAGTGGATGAAGATGGCATCATCTGGTTCAAGATGTTCCACCGTGTACTCAAACACGGGGCGCAGGTGCTCCTGCGGTGGCGGAGCGAATAGCGTGCTCTTGACCGCCCGGGCTCCGGGAATCCCAACGCACACCACTACCAGCATCACCATCGCCGGGGACACGCTCAGCTTGCTCGCGAGGTGACGCAGGCCGCAGCCGAGCGAGACGCACACGAGTGGAACCAGAAACGTCATCGTGTGGAAGCACCCGTAAGGCCATAGCTTCATCGACCCCGCCAGCACCGTGAACGCCAAAATGCATAGGGTGGCGATGCAGAAAGAACGCATTCTCCGCCATAATGGAGGAAGGGACGCGGCGGCGAGCACGAGTTCGAATCCGCCGATGAGCGTGTCCAAGGGCGCCCAAACCCCACCAACACCCAAAACATATCGCAGCATCCCATGGCTCTTTATCACAAACCACTTCGCCAATGCTGCTATGTCGTAGTCGACAGGCCATGCCCCACCACAAACACCGTATTGGTGCGATGCTCCGTCACGGTTGTACGCTCCTGAAAACCAGAGAAACGCAAGTGCGGCGACCAGCGCTACAACCACAGCCACTCCGGATACTTGAATGAGCCTGTGGAGACGCTCGGTGCGGCCCTTTAACGCCGCGTATCCCAGCAGCATCGCCCACGAAGCCGCCACCAGCGACCCCGTGTAAGTCAGACTGATGCTCAGAATGGCGCATAATAAGAATCCCAGCAATCGGCGTCGCGACAACGTTCGGCACGCCTCGAAACCCGCCCAGGTCACCACCACGCACATCAGGGCTTCGATGCTGAATTCCTTAACTATCCTGGAGAGGGCCACCAACTCCGGATGGCAGGCCGCCACGGCAGCCACACAGATCCCTGACCAGGTGTCGGCGCACTTCCGCACAAACAGGAACAGCACCACAACACACGCGAATCCTGCCGCGGCGCTCGGCAGACGCATCGCGAATTCGCTTCTGCCGAAAGCGTGCCGCACAGCCCACAGGATGGAGTACTGAAGCGGTGGAAACCAGCGCATCTCGTCCAGCGATGCCGACCAGGCGGCACTGGCACGACCAGCCTCATCGTGCCTCAAGCTAGTGTCACCCAGGTGTGCCGCGCGAACCACAAACGCGAACACTACGATCAACGCCAGCGCCCAGCACCAATGTCGCACGCGAGAGTGGATCAGGGCCTCCGGCAAACTGTTGCTGGAAAGCGTTCTAGTCATCTAGCGCTCTGTTACAGCTCAAATGAGGCATTGGTGGGTGGCCCATGGCTTTAGCCGTGGGGGACGCGAATCGGCTGACCATTCGCGCGCCCACCGGATTCCAATTTGCCTTTCTATCGCAGGCTGTTTAAGCCATCTCGAGTCTCCCGACCGATGGTATTGAAGCCGGGATTTCGCCGGCACTGCCGTCCCGGTCTTCCTGGCCCTTGCCTTTGTCCCTCTGCCCTTCGCCGGCCAACCGAGCGTAACAACTCGTTTGCCGGAAAAACGGATAAGTCAGAGCCGTGGCGATGAGAATCACCATCATGTAGCAATAGGCCAGCACGACGCTCGCGAAGTTGTATCGCCCTCCCCCCGGCGGCAACTCGACAGACAACGTGGCCTTGCGCGTTGCCAGCACCCCCACCATCAACACCGCCGCGCTCAGCAAAACCACATCTACCTGCCCAAGGTTTATCAGGGTGACACCGGATACAAGCCAAATCAGCGTTCCCCACGGAAGCAGAAA
>JAGLWJ010000148.1 GCA_023133475.1 Phycisphaerae bacterium
GTGAGAAATGCGGGTTAGCGGCGACCCGAAGGGGAGCGCGTAGAAGGAAGCGTGAAAAACTGAGAAAACAGTGTAATTGCAGTTGTAGGGCGGGTTTCACCCGCCGTTGTGGCATCGCGCGGCGGGTAAAACCCGCCCTACAACTTTCCAGGAAATACTCTGCGGTCTCCGCGCTCTCTGCGGTGTGAGAAATGCGGGCTAACCTGCTTCCTGGGCTAGCGGTGGTCGGCCCCTCCCGGTTGGCCGCAGCCAGCTAACCTCCTGCTACACCGAAGCTTGTGGAAACGGAAGACTGGCCCCCCAACGGCCCGCTATCCGTATTACCCTACTAAAGCCCGCCGTCGGCACCGACGAACAGAACCGGAATCGCCATTTTTTCGACAAAAAATGGCGATAAACCTCCTGTAATCGGGGGACACCATACCTATTTTGGTTGCCTCTTGGGTTTTCGACCAGGCTTGCGAGGGGTCAGAACACGGTGTAGGGGGGGGCGCTTCCCCGCTGCATAAGGTGATGCGGAAGACTGGGGGCAACAACGCGTGGTATCCGAGGCATCATGCCGGCGTAGGGCACGCTTGACCGCATGTCAAGAAATAGGTATGACGTCCCCCGATTTCGATACGACCAGGACCGAGCTTGCCCGTGCCACCCAACTCCTTGTCCTGACCACCCGCCGCCATCGGTCATCAGAGCGACGGATTCTTCGAGCGTCTTGGTGTTGCCGGTGTTCGGCGTGTCGTTCGGGGTCGATTCCTGGGACAGACGGGTGACGTCTCCGAGACGGGTGCTTGCATTGGGGGCCGGTATCGGCTATTGTGCCAACGGCGATGGAGTCCGCCCTGAACCGCCCCGCCCGGGGCTGATGACTCCTACCAAGAACGGCTGCGGCGATCTTGCCGCTTGCTGGTAGGAGGCACGATGTCGAAGCTTCTGTTTATTTTCATCGGTTCCGGTACAGGCGGTTTGCTGCGATATGCCATCAGCGGCTGGACGCAGCGGCTGGCCAACGGTTCGTTCCCGCTCGGGACGCTCTTCGTCAACGTCACCGGCTGCCTGCTGATCGGCTTCCTGACGGCGGCGCTGTCCGGGCGGATGCTTGTGCGCGAGGAGTACCGAGTGGCGTTGCTCATCGGCCTGGTGGGCGGGTATACCACGTTCTCAACGTTCGGCATGGAGACGTTCGCGCTGCTCAATGACGGCCAGGCGTGGCGTGCCCTGCTCAACGTGGCAGCGAGCGTCGTGCTGGGGATGGCAGCGGTTTGGGCAGGCTACCGGTTCGCCGAGAGCTGGTTGGGAGTGTGACGATATGAAGATACCCGAGGAAGGCTACCTGCTGCGCATGTTCATCGGCGAGAGTGACAAGTGGCATGGCAAGCCGCTTTACGAAGCCATCGTCCTCAAGGCCCGTGAGTTGCACTTGGCCGGCGCGACCGTGCTGCGCGGCTCGATGGGCTTCGGCGCGCACAGCAGGCTGCACACAGCCAAGATCCTCCGCCTCTCCGAAGACCTGCCCATCGTTATCGAGATCGTCGACCGCCAAGAAAAGATCGAAGAGTTGATGCCGTTCATTGACGAGGCTGTGCAGGAAGGGCTGGTTACGCTCGAGCGCGTGCAGGTGATCAGGTATCGCGCGAACAACAGCAGGGAGTGAACCTTTGACGCCGGTGTGGCCGCCCCGTGCACGACGAGAAAGTTCCATAGCCAAATCGCTCCAACGAAGAAAACCAGCCCGGGAGTCTATCGCATTCCAGCAAACGACGCACCAACCGCCCGCCAAAACGCCGGGCGGATAGCGGCCGAATCCCAACTGTCAGCTGACGATCCGCCGGGGTCAGTCGAAAACCTACTGGCTTCAGTGAACGAGTCATTGGTGGGAATCGATGATCTTCTGCCGCGAGGGGATGATCCATTCTTCGGTGTGGATGAACCGTTCAGGGGCCTTCCAGCCCTGCCCGGGCCGAGCGGCTATCGCATAACTCGTTTGGCAACAGAATGTTATGCGCACTCCGCCTTGGGCTGGTCACGCTCGCGTATCCGTGATATGCTGCGTCGTACGGAACATACTCGCGCGAGCGTGGCCATGCCACTCTCCGGGTTTTTCGCAGGAACACTTGACAATGGGCCGTAGATTGACGATACTTATAATACCTGACCGAAGAGTTCTTCGTGAACTCCTAGCGTACAGGCCCGCTCGTGGTTCCGCGAGGCATAGAGTATAGGCTTGGTTCCTCAGTTCTCCAGGCCATGCCGTCTCAATGATGTGGGGCCGAGTGAAAGCTGAGGGATCTGAACTTTGTTATTGAACGTGAAGGCCTAAAGCCCGGAAATATCGGGCTCTAGGGCTTTTCGTTTGTTCGGAGGTACCTCAGATGACCGACCTTGCATCCCCCAAAGATGTATCTGAACTGGTTCAATTCATCACATCTTTCGTGTCGGGCCGATTCAGGGAAACAGGGCGTCGAACGACGGGCGCCGGTCTGGCTACGGCGATTCGTGAACGCTTCCCCAATTTTTCCTATGAACAGGTGGGGCTGACCAGACTCGCGGATGCGGTGCGCCGAGCGGAAAAGGACGGCGGTCTCGTTCGACACCGAGATGTCAAACACCTTGAGGTGTCACCGAGCGAGAACACTCCGCGAACAACGTCGCCATTGGCAACTGCGGCTGAATACGTGCGTCCAGATGTTTGGCGCGCCTTCGTTTTTGTCGGAGACGAGGACGCGCACTTCCTCGAACGTGCGACTGGGAGGCTAATAACCCTTACACAAGACAGCGCGCCCGAAATCGATGCGTACGAGAAAGACGAACGGTACGTACGAGCAGGCCCCATCGCGGCCGAGACTCAGAAGCAGTGGATGCGGAGGTTCGTCGAGTCCGAAGAATCCTTAAGCCTTGGCAACGCTCCAATCGACGAGGAGCGGTGGTGGGTCGCTTTCCCCGCGTGGCTGGAAAAACACAACGCCCAAAACATACAAGCATGGCGACGATTTCGTGCCCACCAAGTGGCAGAGTTCATGAGGAAGTGGGCGACGGAGAATCGCATTCTGGTCGACGCGCTATTCGCGCCGCCTCGGCCACCAACCCCGCCAAAGCCCGTATCGGTTCGCCTCCGAGCGCAGGATGAGGTCACCAAACGCGCCATCATTGCCGTCATCGAGGACATGCCATTTGAGCAGCTTCTAGAACTCGCAATACCCGTTCGGTATATGCTGCGGCACTTCAAAGCACGCTAGCGGCCCTGGCACCTCTCGGAGCATGGGCCAATGGCGCAGACTATCGTCATCATAGGTGGCTTGAAGGACGATCCAGACAGAAACCTGCTTTTACGGAAGCTGCGCGAGAAAGCCGGGCAGGACATCGAATGGGAGTGGTATCAGGCTCTCTCGTGTAACCACTACGACCTGCAAAAAAGCGAAATCTTCAAGCTCGTCGGAAAGGTCAAGACGAATGTGACGCCTGGCCAGACGCCGCGAGTAGTTAAGCTGTACCGGCTCCATCAGCGCACCCAGAATTCGTTCTACAAAGTATGCCCTGATCCGGTTCCTGCACCGCGACATGTCGATAGCGTTCCCGATCTTGTTAATTGGCTGCTGTCGGCCGAAGCCAACTTGGTTCCACAACGCGAATGGTGGGCAAATGCCGCAGAGACCGCGCTTGTGGCGATCCTGGCCAAGCTCATCAAGAACAAGTCGTGGAACAAGGATACGCAGGGGCACGAGTGGACCAAAGAAGCGGATATTCTCGGGCAAGCTCCGGTCAGTCGCTCGCACTGCCCAGAAGTCCGAACCGAGGCAGCGAAGCTGCTTCCTTCAGTCAAGGGCAAGCTGTTACTCTGCAAAGGGGGCAAGCAGGGCAAGACGCCGAGAGAATGGTCGATTCGATTGTCAGTGCTGACAAACGTCAAGCAGTCGATGATTGACCAGTCGCTCGGCGACCTCGCGAAGCTATCCGAGTTGAAGCCAATCATCGAACGAGCCAGCAAGGACGAAGACCGATGTCACCGTTTGGACGGGGAAGTGGTAACGGAACGCGTCCGACATATCTGTCGCGATCGAGGGACCTAACGCCACTTACGACCGCGTAGCCTCCGAACGTAGCCTATCGGCGGGTGGCCAGGACAACGGGTGGCACGGAGACAAGGCCCGCGCCAATAGGCCTGGAACAACCACCAAAGCCTCGACGCGGGCCTTGTCCGTGGGCTTGTCCCGTGGCGCCCACAGAGCTTCCAGCGCCCAACACGGGCAAGGACCGCCAGGTAGCGTCATCGCGAGGTGAACGTCTTCCAGGAGCGGTCCTTGCCCGTGCCACCCAACTACTTGCCCTG
>JAGLWJ010000149.1 GCA_023133475.1 Phycisphaerae bacterium
CAAATCGCGGCCATTGGCCCTGAAACCCCGCTTTTTGCTGTGGTTCGAGCCGGCAACGTGGCGGTTCCGCACACAAGTCGCCCCGGACCTTCGCCAAACGGCGTCGAGCACGCCCGCGCTGCCGCTTCGACGGCCACCCCACCCCCCTTGTGAGAAATGCGGGCTAAACGCTTTAACATCCGCAGATTACGCAGACTTGCGAAAAAATGCCTGGGAGATAGCAGGGATCAGGTTTGAGTATATTTCTTTGTTAAGCTGCTCAATCTGTGTAATCTGCGGATTTTTTCTCTTGTCCCATTTGGTTGCGCCCGGAGGCCATGCCAAGTGCTCTGCGGTATGAAAAGTCCGGGTCAGGCATTCGCGTCCCCCACCGCTAAAGCGATGGGCCACCCATGCTACTCAGTCACACTTCGCGTCCGCAGGCCTCCGCGAACGGCCTGAGACCTTTCATGAGTTCGTGGAATTGTTCCAGGTCAAGCGACTGGTGCCCGTCGGACCAGGCTCGGCTGGGGTCGGGGTGTGCTTCGATCAGCAGGCCGTCTGCCCCACAGGCGACGGCTGCATTGCTCATCGGGGCTACCAGATGCCTCCGACCGGTGCCGTGTGACGGGTCCACGATGATCGGGAGGGTGGAGAGACGCTTGATCTCCGGGACGATGGCCAGACTCAGCGTATTGCGCACATAGGTTTCATGGGTCCGAATCCCCCGTTCGCAGAGTATAACCTGCCGATTCCCCCCCGCCATGATGTACTCAGCGGCAAGCAAAAACTCCTCTAACGTGCCGCACCACCCGCGCTTGAGCAGCACCGGTTTGCTCTGCTGCCCCACCGCGGCAAGCAAATGGGTATTGTGCATGCTCCGTGAGCCGACCTGCAACACGTCCGCGTATCGCGCCACCAACTCGACATGCTCACAACGCATGACTTCGGTAACAATAGCCAGCCCGGTCTCCTCCCGAGCCCGTGCCAACATCTCCAGACCACGTTCGCCATGACCTTGGAATGCGTAAGGGGAAGTCCGCGGTTTGAACGCCCCGCCCCTCAGCGCCACGGCTCCCGCCTCTTTGACCGCCGCGGCGATCTCGAGCAATTGGCTCTCGCTTTCCACGCTGCAAGGCCCGGCGATGATACCGAGCTTGCGACCACCCACGCTCCCCGAGGTGCCCAGCGGGACGGCGATGGTTTGATCTCCCGGTTGACGGTTGGCGGCAAGGAGCGGCTCAACCCGATCCAGCACGCGGTCAATCATCGGAGCGCTCTCCAAAGCCGCCCGATTGATTTCCCCGTTTCCGGGCAAAACTTCCACTATCTTCTGGTGTGCGGAGTCGAGTACGAAGCTATCCGCCCCCATCCTTCGCAACAGCTTTACCACATGATCGAGGTGTTCTGTGGTACTCCGAGGGTCCATAACCACCAACATCTTCCGTCTCCTCCCGTAGCGATCGGTGCCGGGCCATGAGTGCGCAAACACTCATCCCCCGCCTCTCCGCACTTTGACGCGACCACCACTCAGCCGCTCATGCGCACGACGCTACGTCCTTTGCTGAGACGCCACTTCAGTTACGGAACGCACCCCATCGGACCCATCCCGCGCTACAATCTTCACGCACGGCTGATACCTGTCAGCAAAGATTCAGGTTCCATAGAGCCCAACGCACTATGAGTCTACACCTTAATCCGCTACGTTGCAAGCCCACTCCAGGCCGCACGGTGAATTTCCCACAGCAATCGCATCTAATTGAGAATGGAGAATAGAGAATGGAGAAAATGGGGGATGGGAAACATCATCACCACGTTTAGCGACGACAAGTCCGTAGCGTTTAGCGGCGACCCGAAGGGGAGCGCGGAGAAGAGAATCGCGGAGGATTGAGAATGGATGTAGAACAGGTTCCACCCGCCGCGCGATGCCACAAAGGCGGGTAGAACCCGCCCTACAACTGTGATTACGCCGTTTTCTCAGTTTTTCACGCTTCACGCTCCCATCTACGCGCTCCCCTTCGGGTTGCCGCTAAACGCTACGGATTGTCGTCGCTAACCTAACATTTTTCGTGAACGCAGAGACGCAGAGAGCGCAGAGAAGAAGGGAGTGCACCACATTTTGGCAGGGTGTGCACTCTCCAGGCGCCGTTGTGAGCGCCCACATTCTCAATTCTCAATTCTCAATTCTCAATTCTCCATTCTCCATTCTCCATTCTCCATTCTCCATTCTTCGCGGAGATTTAGATGCGATTGCCTGGGGAGATATCCACTACCGGGCACGGTTCTTGGGGATCATGGCGATTGCCTCGATCTCCACCAGCAATTCCGGGCGGCAGATACGCGCCTCGATGCACGTGCTGGCTGGTAGCGGGTCGAGCTGCTGCTCAACGTAGAAGGCATTACGCATCTCGTTGAAGTCATCATAGTCCCGGAAATCCGCCAGATAGCACGTCGTGCGGACTATATCGTGCCAATCAGCCCCCTCGCTTTCCAGCAAACCCGCGATGTTGGTTAAGGCGCGACGGGTTTGGGCCTGCACGTCTCCAGGGTGGATCGAGTCGCCGGCTTCGTCAACGCTGGCGGTGCCCGAGATGAACAGCATCACACAATTGTCCAAGTCCACCCGCATACCACGCACAAAAGACACCTTTTTCTCGTAGTCGTAGGCTTCGTTGAGGACGCCCCTGTTCTCGATGGGGGTCTTCTTGATACGTGACTTTTCTACTACTGCCATTAATCAATTCTCCATGATTGAGCCAAACGTAGGGCGAGTTCCAATCGCCCAAAAAGAGTCCAAAGTCCGGGCCGGGTGGCCCATGGCTTTAGCCGTGGGGGACACGAATCCAAACGCCCAAGCCGCTACGGAGTTCGGTGGTGCTCGGATGAACCATTCGTGTCCCCCACCGCTAAAGCGATGGGCCACCCAACCGTTCCCTTACGATCGCGGCACTGAGCGGGCCGGCGGTTGGCGGACGGTGATTAGCTGATCAGCCCGCACCTGCTCCATAACCTGCCGGGTCCCATCAGGCCAAGTGACCTCCAAATGCTCCACTTTCGTCTGCTCGCCCAGCCCGAAGTGCATCCTCGGATCATGCTGGGACAAATAACTACCACCACAAAACCGCTGCTGAAACAGTGTTCTTCCGCCGGTTCGGGCCTTCACAACAGCCCCAATCGCGTCGCGGTTGGGGCCTCGGGCAATCAGCCTGACTTGCAGCCAGTGTCGTCCGCGACGGGGCGTATCGTTGCGCAGCAAGACCGGCTTATCGTTCAGGCTCACAATCAGCAGATCGAGGTCGCCGTCATTGTCGATGTCGCCGGCAGCCGCACCACGGCTCACAAACTTCGCACGAAGATTAGCCACCGGTGAACCGGAGCAAGTTGTTACCGGAACAAAACCCCCACGACCATCGTTCAAGAACAGACTATCATGGTAGGCCTCAAGACGACAGGCACTGCCGTTGCTGATGTACATGTCCGGATGAGAGTCGAGGTCGAAATCCGCCAGGATTCCCGCCCAACTGTGGCAACGGATAACCGCAGCGGACACCCCCACACGAGCCGCCACGTCCTCAAACATCCCACCGCCAAGGTTGTGGTACACACAGCAGCGGTTCATGTCGGGGACCAGGATGTCGAAGTGCCCGTCCCCATCATAGTCGGCAACCTCGACCGCCATCGCCGCCGCGGCATCACCGGCTTCGCCATATGCCACCCCCGCCAACAACGCTTCGTTCTCAAAGGTCCCGTCCCCTTTGTTGTGCAGCAAAAAGTTCTCCATCGCGTCATTTGAGACGAAGACATCAACCCACCCGTCGTTATCGTAATCGATCGTCCCCACGCCCATGGCTCGGCCGACCGGCTTGATTTTGATTCCGGACCGGCTGGTCACATCGGTAAAGCTGCCGTCGGCGTTTCCTCGGAACAGCCGATCCTGTTGCCCGGGGTATGCCAACGGGCTTCGCACCCCATCGGCGGTGTGCCGATGTTTGGGGTTAGGCTTATAGGTCAGGTAGTTGCCCACGTAGAGGTCCAGCCGCCCATCGTGATCGTAGTCAAAAAACACCGCCCCGACACTGAACTGCGGATCGTCCACCCCGACAGCCTGAGCCGCCTCGCTGAACGTGCCGTCGCCATTGTTGCGGTAGAGGAAGTTGGGGCCGTGGTTGGTAACGTAAATGTCGGCATCCCCGTCACCATCGTAGTCCGCCACCACCACGCCCATGCCATAAGCCGGCTGTGCCAGACCCGCCTGCACCGTCACGTCCACAAACGTTCCATCTCCGCGATTGCGGTACAGCCGATCGGTGGCGGAGGCCAGCTTCTCACGGGCCTGCCCATCAACTGCCGGGTCCGAAATCCCTCTCTGCCACCGCCCGCTGATCAGGTAAATGTCAATCCAGCCGTCGCCATCGTAGTCCAGAAAAGCGCAACCGACGCCTGTGGCTTCCACGATGTTCGACATCAGCGGGTCGCCGATGGTTTGAACGAAATCAATCCCACTCTCGGCGGTGATGTCGGTGAACACCACCGGCGGGCCTGCCGACGAACCGGAACCCGCCGTCGCGCCGCAACAACATGCGAGCAGTATAGTTAGGGCTGACATCGTGCTCTTCCCCTCACAATCACAGGCGGAGGGATTCAAATCCTTCCAACGCCTCCGTGGAAAACCCGACCATTGGACCAGAATTCACGCTTTTTGCAAGCCTGTTATGGTGGGGGACTGACTCGAACCAATC
>JAGLWJ010000015.1 GCA_023133475.1 Phycisphaerae bacterium
ACCAGCGGGACTTTGGACCTTGGACCTTGGACTTTGGACTTTGAACTCGTCGCCGGTTGGTGGGTTCCACCTGCCTGCGGCAGGTTCCACCCACCCTACACCTGCTTAGTGGGGTCAGGTGCACAACTCCTGGGTCAACTCTGTATTGAAGCGTTTGCGGAGACGTCCGAGGATGTCCTTGTGAATCTGGCTGACGCGGGATTCGGACAGCTTGAGCACCGTCCCGATCTCCGCCATGGTGAGTTCCTCGAAGTAGTACAGCTCCAGCACGAGGCGTTCCTCGCGCACCAGGCATTTGGTGATGTGGTCGGCGAGCATCTCGCGCGATATGGTGTTGGTGGGGTCGCCCTTACGGTGATCACCGATGTCCCAGGTTCTGGTGGAAGTTCTGCCGCTACGATCAGTGGGCGGTTCCATGGCGCTGAAGTGCACTTCTTTTCCCAACTGCGAGAGGCGGCAGAGGCTATTGTATCGGGTTTGCGTGACTCCCATCCGTCTGGCGATTTCGGCTTGGGTGGGAGGTTGCTCGTTCTCGGCATCGAGCGTTTCCTTGATGTACTGGCGGCGTCTTTCAAAGGTTCGCACCGTGCGGCTTTGCGGGTCGAGGCTCCGCAGCCAATCCATCACCGCCCCGGAAATCCGCTGCTGGCAGAAGGTCTCGAACTTGGCCTTACGCGCCGGGTCGAATGCTTCAACCGCCTCGATAAGCCCGTCGAACGCCGCACTGCATATTTCGTCGTAGGAAATTTGAGCGGGGAGTTTGCGGGATAATCGGGCAGCATGGGTGTGCACCAGCGGGCTGTAGTGCACCACCAATTCGTTGCGGTCTTCCACCGTTCGGTTTCGCAGGTATTTGCCCCAGGTCTTTTTAATGGGGTCAGCCGTGCGGGTTTTTCCGTTCGTCTTCACCATCCGAGTCATAATTGTGCTCCTCCCAACAATAGTCAGCTCCACTTTCTGTCCACCCTGAGCCGGCGTGCGGATCACAGCCACAAACCGGATAATGAAACGCGGCAAACAGGGCAATTAAGGCGATATATACCGGTTGGTTGATGAGCAAAATGAGCAACGGTTGCTCCACGCATGAGACAGTGTTCCCCTCGTTCACAAAGCCTGTTTTTCATATCGTTCGACTGAAGCAAAACCAGGTTTTGGGCCGACAACCGTGGGCTGTTGCAGACGCTGTCGCTCACCTAACCTAAAAGGAATCGGAACCTCACGGCGTCCACTTCACTTGTTTTCGGGGGATTCTTGTGCCTTGCGGCGGTTACAGGTGTATGTGGGCCGATCGGCGCAATTGTTGCCGTGGGTCCAGTGGGTGGCCCATCGCTTTAGCGGTGGGGGACACGAATGGACGCTTGGATTCGGGTCCCCCACCGCTAAAGCCATGGGCCACCCAGCCGCTCAACTTCCGGCATGTTTTTGTGGCGGTGCCCGTTGACAAGGAAAAGCAAAATGCTAGATTGCCATGGCTGACCGGCAAAAGCCGGCGACAAGCGTTGCTTATGCTTTTGTGGGTGGTGAAGTAAGGGGCTCATAGCTCAGTTGGCTAGAGCGCGTCGCTGATAACGACGAGGTCCGAGGTTCGAGTCCTCGTGGGCCCAGTGGTGGCAGGATAGTTGTAGGGCGGGTTCTACCCGCCTTTTTGACATTGCGCGGCGGGTGGAACCCGCCCTGCAACTGTTTTTTCAATCGTGGTTAAGGCGAAATGCGAGTCAGGCATCAAGGAAAATGAACATGAAGCAAGTACTGGAAGAACTGGGGATCAAGCCGGTCAACTCGGGTGCGTGCTGGGGGACCGATGGGTGGATGCCCACCGAAGGGCGCCAACTCATTACCTCCTATAACCCGGCTACGGGCGAAGCTCTGGCCCAGGTGGCACAGGCCAACGAGCAGGACTACGAGGCGGTCGCAAGCAAAGCCAACGAGGCTTTTATCAAATGGCGCACCATACCGGCTCCGATCCGCGGGGAGATGGTCCGCGACCTGGGCAACGAGCTGCGCAAGCACAAAGACGCCCTGGGCAAGCTGGTCACCCTCGAAATGGGCAAGATCGTCCAGGAAGGCTGGGGCGAAGTGCAGGAGATGATCGACATCTGCGATTTCGCCGTCGGCCAATCACGCATGCTCTACGGCAACAGCATGCACAGCGAGCGACCGGGGCACCGCATGTACGAACAGTATCATCCGCTGGGGGTGATTGGGATCATCTCGGCATTCAACTTCCCCGTGGCGGTGTGGGCCTGGAACTCGGCGTTGGCTGCCATCTGTGGGGACGCTTCGCTATGGAAACCGTCCAGCAAGACCCCGCTGACCGGCGTTGCGGTGCAGAACATCATCAACAAGGTGATGGACCGACACGGCTGCCCGGGCGTGTTCAGCCTGGTCGTCGGAAAGGGCAGTACGGTGGGCAAGCGGCTGGTGAACGATCCCCGCGTTCAGATGGTCAGCTTCACCGGCAGCAGCGCACAGGGGCGCAAGGTGGGCGAGACCGTAGCCGGGCGATTCGGCAGCACTATCCTGGAACTTGGCGGCAACAACGCCATCATCGTGGCCCCCAGTGCCAACCTGAAGATGACGGTGCCGGCGATCCTGTTCGGCTCGGTGGGGACTGCCGGGCAACGCTGCACCTCGACACGCCGCATCATCGTGCACGAGTCGGTCAAGAGCACCCTGCTGGACAAGCTGACCGGAGCCTACAAGCAGGTGCCGATCGGCAACCCGATCGAGGAAGGCACGCTGATGGGCCCATTGGTGGACAGTGGAGCGGTGCAGGACATGATGAACGCCGTCGACCGGATCAAACAAGAGGGCGGCAAGATTCTGTGCGGCGGTGAAAGGCTCGAGGGCAAAGCCTATCCCGGCGGCTGCTTTGTTACACCGTGCATCGCCGAGGCCCGCAACGAGTTCAAGATCGTGCAGGAAGAAACCTTTGCTCCCATCCTGTACATCATTTCCTATAAAACGCTCGATGAAGCCATCGCCATACACAACGACGTTCCGCAGGGGCTTAGCTCTTCCATCTTCACCACCAATCTGTTGGAGGCGGAGCAGTTCCTCTCGTCGGTGGGCAGCGACTGCGGCATCGCCAACGTGAACATCGGCACCAGTGGTGCGGAGATCGGCGGTGCGTTTGGTGGCGAGAAGGAGACCGGCGGCGGGCGCGAGTCGGGCAGTGATGCCTGGAAGGCCTACATGCGCCGTCAGACCAACACCATCAACTGGTCCACCGAGTTGCCGTTGGCTCAGGGGATCAAGTTTGATATTTAGGGATGTATAACGTGGTCGGTTGAGTTGATCTTCAGGTGCGTCCGGGCGTGTCCCGGGCGCACCTTCTTTTTTGCACTACTAATCCGATCAGTACCGCGACCGTAA
>JAGLWJ010000150.1 GCA_023133475.1 Phycisphaerae bacterium
ACCGCGACCGTAAGGGAGCGGCCTACCTGCCACGCACGCGCCCCACCAAGCCTTGGGTGCTGGTCTTGATGCCCTTGATCTCGCTTTGGAGAGCGTCGCGGTTGGGGGCGTACTCCATCGCCGTGTCGTAGTGCACCTTCTCGGTCTCGACCAGTTCAGCCAAGGACTGGGTGAAACTGCGCATGCCCTCCTCGACACTCGATACGATGATGGCTGGCATGTCTTCGTCCTCCTCCCGGCGAATCTTATCGCGAACCGTCGAGTTGGCCAGCAATATCTCCGTGGCGGGAACCCGTGAACCCTCCTCAATCCCCGGCAACAAACGCTGACAGAGGATGGCATTCAAGCTGTTGGCCAGCGATGAACGAATGAAATCGTGCTCGTCGCGGGGGAAGAACTCGAGGAGGCGCGAGAAGGACTGCTGCGTGTCACTGGAATGCAAAGAGCCGAACACCAGGTGCCCGGTCTCGGCAGCCTGGATGGCTGACATCATGGTTTCCTTGTCGCGCATCTCGCCGATCAGAATGCAATCGGGGTCCTGGCGCACCACAAAGCGCAGGGCTTCGTGGAAACTGGGGACGTCAATGCCCACCTCCCGCTGCGAGATGATCGACTTGTTGGGGCGGAACATGAACTCGATGGGGTCCTCGATGGTGATGATGTGCATGGAGCGGACATCGTTAACATGCTGAATCATCGCCGCCAGCGTGCTCGATTTGCCGCTACCGGTCACCCCGCTGATCAACACCAGCCCGTCGGCGGATTCGTCCACGATTTTTTTGTACGCCGGCGGAAGCTGGAGCCCCTCGAACGTGGGTATCTCGCTCTGGACCCGGCGGATGGCTGCGTGCATCTCCGAGCCGCTGCGGAAGATGTTGATGCGGTAGCGATCGCCGGTGGGGCCTTTGGCGGAGAAGTCCAGGTCGCCTCGCTCGTCGTATTCACTACGGCGCTGGGGGGGGACCAGCACTTCCATCATCTTCTCGATGAAGTCGTTGCTGGTAAAAGGTTCGATCTCCTTAATCCGACGCAGGTGCCCGCCGACCCGGTAGTACGGGGCATAGCCGACCTTCAAATGCAGGTCCGACGCCTGAAACCGGCTCATCCCCGCCAGCAGATTCATAATGAGTTCTTCGGGTGTCATGGTGTTCATCCTGATCCCCGACGGGCTTGCCCCGGCAAGCGATCTTCGGTCACCGAACCGACACCCCTGCGGGCTAAGCCGCGTCATGGATTGGGGCAGATTCTAGCTTTGGCGGCCAACAGGGTCAACCGTCCGCTCGGTTCGACCACGTTTGCCAATTTGGGGGGATTGGGTTTTTGGTGCGGCCTTCGGCCGCAACTAAATCAGTACCGCGACCGTAAGGGAGCGGCCCTACTTGGATTGGCTGCTCCCTTACGGTCGCGGTACTGATCAGCCGTCGGGCATGGAGAAGGCGGGTAAAACCCGCCCTACGACTTGGAACTACTCCGCCGGCGTGCCCACCATCACGATCGATTGCCCAAACGGAGGATGGAAGACACGCTCGAAAGCGTCAAGGAAAGGCACCAGGCGATTGAGCAGGCGTGCCCCTCCCGCAGGGATGCGCTTGCGACGTTGAACCCTGCTTTGCCATAACCATCCGAACAGGCCCAAGGCATTGATGTAGAAGCTGTGCGTGACCCGCAACCCCGCCGCCTCAAACACCCGCCCGAGGGTCCGACGATTATAACGGCGGAGATGCCCCAGAGCCTGATCCAACTCGCCATACGCACTCATATGCGCCGCCGCCACAATGACAACGTTCCCACCATGACGACACAGTCGGCCCATACGCCGCAACGCATCGAGATCATCTTCCATGGCATCGAGCACTCGCAGACACACTACGGTGTCAAACGACCCGGCAGGGGCCTCCTCGTTAGGGCAATCTGATAGCCACGCCTGGGTGAACCGCACGTTTCGGTGGTCTCGAAAACGCTCCCGGGCCATCACCAGGGACGCTGCATAGGGCTCAATGCCGACCACCAGCCTGTGATTCAGCAGAAACCGGATGAAATTGCCGGTCCCGCATCCGACATCGCAGATACTTCCATGCAGAAACGGATGCAACCGCCCGTAGAACCAGTGGTTATAGGCATACAGCTCCGCAAGCATTGCGAGCGAATCGTGAACTTCGCTCTCCACGTCAACTTCACCGCAGGCACGATCGAGTATTCCAGGAGCTTCCATGCGTTTTTTATCGGCATCCGCCGGTGGCAGATGTAGGGCGGGTTCCACCCGCCGTTCAGTCCAAAGTCCAAAGTCCAAGGTCCAAAGTCCAAGGTCCAAGGGCCGACGCAAAAATAACTACGCAGCAAAGTGGGGCACGGCTTGATGGGAATCAGTCCCCCACCCAATGCGCTAGAGTGATCTATCGCGATTGATTCGATGGATCATCGAC
>JAGLWJ010000151.1 GCA_023133475.1 Phycisphaerae bacterium
GGCTAAAGCCATGGGCCACCCAGACTTTGGACTTTGGACTTTGGACCTTGGACTGAAAGGCGGGTGGAACCCGCCCTACTCGCGTGATACTTTCCGGGGCATGAGCTCACGCCGCGTCACCAGCAGGCTGGACAAAGCCAAAGCGATAAGAACGATCACAAACAGGGTGGGCAGACCGGTGGCACCTTCGGGGTAGAGTTGTTGTCGCAACTCAGCCGACATCTCAGACTGGTAAAACAGATGAGTCAGCCGCGGCATCGCCCCGACCATGGTCACCCGAAGCGGATGCAACAGGCTGTAGACTCGCGCCCCAATCGGTATGTTGCCGATGACGATTTCCACCACGATCAGATAGAACGCCGACAGCGCCAACGGCTGGGCAGTGAACATGCCAATCGCGGTAAAGACCGCCAAAAATCCCACCACCCCAACAGGGATCATCGCAAGATAACAGACCAGATCGTGCCCGGGGCTCCAATCCGCATAGCCGGGCGAACCGGCAAGCAAGGTCGGCATATCCTGCCCGAGAAACGTGCTCAGGTGCAAAGCGACTATGGCCAGATCGCACAACACTGCCAGCGCAAAAGCGGTGGATATGAACTTCACCAACAACACCGTGCTTCGCCGCATTCGCCGCGTGATCAAATGCACCAGGGTGTGCCCCTCCACCTCCGCCCCAATCAGCCCCGTGCCATGCACCATGCACACCAGTGGAACGATAACCATGATAAGCAAAAACTGCACCAGGGCGTGGTAAAATTTCCACAACGACTCAACGTTCACCAGCGGTGAGTCAACATTGCGAACTACAAGTGTCAGCACGGATGGGCCGGCCAACAGCGCCAACGCCATCCAGATTTTGCGGGTTAACAGGGTTTGCCGCAACGTGAACCAGAATAGTGCTATGATAGGCCCCATGGGTTGTTCCCGATCCGGCTATGCACTTCGATTGGTGAGATACCCGAAGACCGCCTCCAGGTTTTCGTCGGCAGCGGCGATCTCGCGCACCGCAAGCCCTTCGTCAAGGATCATCCCGGGCAGATAGTCGTACACCTGCTCGGGCGTGCCTGTTTCGATCACTACGGTGTCCACCGCGGTTATGCTCAAGCCGACCACCGCCTCCAAGGCAGCGAGCTTCACCGCCAACCGCCGCGGCTGATCCACTCGCACCACGATCGAGTGCGGGCGGTCGTGAAGCTCGCGGCGGACGGTTTGCAGATCACCCTCTGCCACAATCCGCCCGTGGTCGATCATCAGAATCTGTTTAGTGAGAGCCTCAACCTCGTGCAACACATGGCTGGAGAGCAGGATGTCAACACCATGACGCTCCCCGCCGACAGGGTGAGCCAACTCGCGCAAGAGCTTGGCCAGGTCGTGACGGGCGACCGGGTCCGTCCCGGTAAAAGGCTCATCCAGGATCAGCAACCTGGGTTTGTGAGCCAAAGCCTGGGCGATCTTGATTCGCTGGCGCATGCCCTTGGAGTAGCCCTTGATGGCCCGGTTGACGTGTTCGGTCATGCCGGTTCGTTCGATCGCTTCGCGGGCAGCCTTCCGCGCCGCCGAGCGCGACAGGCCTGAAACCTTGGCCAAAAACGTGACGAACTGCAAGCCGGTGAGGTTAGGCCAAAACGCATCGCCCTCCGGGCAATACCCGATCTGCGAGAGCACCGCCGGATTGTTCCACGCACGCCGCCCCAAAACGCGGATGGACCCCTTGCTCGGGCGAAGCTGGCCCATGGCCAAACCCATCAGCGTGCTCTTGCCCGCCCCGTTAGGGCCAACCAAACCCGTAATGCCCTGCCCCACCTTCGTAGTCACGTTGTTCAGCCCGATGACTTCGCCGTACCATTTCGACAGGGCGTTGAGCTCGATAATAGGCATCGCCAATTTCTCTCAGAGCGTGTTTGAAAAGCTATCAGCTCTCGGTGGATGTTTGGGCATAACGTAAACATTCAGTAAACCCGT
>JAGLWJ010000152.1 GCA_023133475.1 Phycisphaerae bacterium
TGCCACCCGGTGTGAACGGTTACGGCGGGTGGAACCCGCCCTACGGAGTAGGATGTGAGAAAACCCATTCAACATCGCCTGATAATGGGCGTGATGATCCTTACCGGTTGTGCCGTTACGTTTTCCCTCCTGGATTGCTTCACCTGTCACGCCGGGGAGACGGTAATTCTGCTCATGCCTCCCGCGTTAGGCGTGTTTTTATGGTGGGGCTGGGCGGCGGTGCGGCGGATATGCTTTCGCCATTACATTGTCTACATTGCGGTTATGGTTCCGGTGATCGCCGGCGCGGAGGCGTTTGCCGCCCACATGGCCGGCGGGCGCCTGCTTTGGATGGAAGTGTTCTGGGCGTTGTACTTTGTTATCGCCTGGCGTATGGTGTGGGCTCTCTGGAAGCGGACGGAAGGGCGTCTGGGTGAGCGGACACGCCGCTGGGGCCGACGGGCGCGTCACCATGCCGGTGGGCTCGGTGGCATCACCGAACGCCGGCGGCGCAGGTGGGCGGCGGCGGCTCTGTTGATTCGGCCGGCTCGCTTCTGTTTGACTGCTCTGGTTTTCGCCCCGTTGGTGTTCGGGTCACTGATTCATCGGATCAAGATCGGCAACCCAACCGATCCGGGCAGCTATGCCGATTGGCCACTCGAAGAGGTCACCTTCGAGACGGATGACGGTCTTACATTGTCCGGGTGGTTCCTCCCCGAAGAAAGCAGCAATGCAACAGTGGTGATCTGCCACGGAGCCGGCGCCAACAAGGGCAACTTCGTGGAGTTCATGAACATCTTTCACGGTCGTGGATACAGTAGCTTAATCTTCGATTTCCGCGGGCACGGCGCCAGCGCCGGGCACACTTCCACATTCGGCTTATTTGAGACCGCAGATGTAACCGCGGCGGTGGATTGGCTTAAGGAACGGCAGCCTGAGTATGCCCGTCACGTGTTCGGGCTGGGGTCATCGATGGGTGCGATGGCGTTGGTTCGGTCGGCGGCGCAGAATGTGCGGATCGAGGCGGTGGTATTGGATAGCTGCTATGTGCGGGCACCGTTGCTGGCCCGTCAGCATCTCGGGCACATTCCGCTTGTGGGGCCTATGCTGGCTGACCTGGTTCTGGCATCCATGTCGCTGCACGCGGGGCGTTCGATGTGGGAACTCGATGCCGGAGCGGTGATTGGGGGCCTCGCACCGCGCCCGGTTTTGCTCATTCACGGCGAGGATGATTTCGTCATTCCGCCGGTTAATATGACCATTCTCTACGACCTGGCGAAGGAACCCAAGCAGAAGTGGTTGGGGCCGGGCCTGCACAGCAACATCATGACGACGGATTTCCATGGTTACACCACGCGGGTAATCAATTTTTTCGATAAAGTGCACAGCGGTGTAGGGCGGGTTCCACCCGCCTTCCTGGACCCCGAGAACCTCGGTGGGTGGAACCCGCCCTACCACCGCCAAGAACATCCGAACTGTAGTAAGATTTCGCCAAGTGAGCCTCAATAATGTATAGTGGAGGTTTGACAAAATCGGGTTTCTATTTGGAGGTGTTCAGTATGTCCTTGCAAATGCGTTTCGGTTTCGGCACAGGCCGGTGGCAGAGGTTGCGTTGTTGCAGCTTCTTGGTGGGATGCCTGGTGGCGGTGGCAACGGGGTTCGCGGCGGATCCCAAACCGCCGTCTCCGAATCCAGCCAATCCGGTCGACTATATCAAGTGGATCAACGAGACGATGGGCGGCGACCTCGAGGACAACGCCTATGACACTTACCAACAAGCCTGCGACCTGATCACCCCGCTCCCCGAAAACGAGGCTTGGGACCCGGCCTTGCGTGAACCCTGGTCAGGCAACCAGGTGATATCCGATTGGTTAAAAGCTAATCGCAAGGGGCTAAAGACGTTTGCCAAAGCAGCCAAGAAGCGCGAGTGCTTCTTTCCTTTAGGGAAGCCCAAGCCAACCGGCGATGCACGCATGGATGGGGCTATTGTCAATGTCTTAATACCGAATCTTCCCAAACTCCGCAACGCTGCCAAAGGGCTGATCGCCGAGGGCTTTTATAACTGGCAAAAGGGGCGTCACCGCACACTTCCAAAGAATGCCATTCTGGTCATCCGATCGGGACATCATCTCGACACGGCTCCCACGACCATAGGCCGGTTCGTTGGTATAGCACAGAGGGCATTGGGCTACCACGCGTTGACCAAGGCGCTGTCGCTGGCGGACAACCCGGACAAGCTGGCAACGGGCATCAGCCGCAAACTTGCCAAAGCAGACCCGGAGCCACAGCCATTCAGTCAAATCGTGGACCTCGAGCGCCTCTTCTTGTGGGATATCTGCCAGCGGTTCTTTGTGCCCGCCCGGGGAAGAGACGCGTGGAAAATCCATCGACCCTCCCAGTTCGACTTCAATCGCCGTGACGTGCACACAGTCAAACGAATCGGTTATCACGAAACACTCCGCGAGCTTAATGCCTATTATGATGCTTTGGACAAGTGGGCCAGCAGTCCGTACTATCGTGTCAAAGAACAGGTTGAGCAATTGGGGTCGATGGTGGAGAAAAGCAAGAATCCTTTTGTGAGAAAGATGGCGGCACACCTGACCAAGGTCCGGTTACTAGGTGAGAGGTCCACCGCGTATCGCCGTGCGACGCATTTGCTCGTGCACATTTTTGTCCACCACGGCAAGACCGGCAGCTTTCCCGAATCGCTCAGTGAACTCGGCGCCCCCGATCTGGCGAAACTGCGTATCGACCCCTTCAGCGGCAGTGATTTTGTGTACAAGCGAAACCCAAGTGGATTTACACTGTACAGCGTAGCGGATAATCTCAAGGACGATGGTGGCAAACACAACCAGAGGTGGGAAAAGGACGACTATGTATTCTGGCCTGTACAGGAATAGAGGGCATAGTAACCGCCAACGACAGCGTTGATTACGTTCCAAGTCTGTAGGGCGGGTTCCACCCGCCTTCCTGTGCTCCAAGAGCCTCGGCGGGTGGAACCCGCCCTACACCCGAGAAGGCGGGTGGAACCCGCCCTACATCTGATCAGAACCCGAAGCGTAAGCGAGGGAACATCCAGACCCGAAGCGCAAGCAACGGGATGTTATCCGGGCAAAACCGGATGCTCGTCACGGGGGGGCTGTTGGACTGCCTGTCGCTCGGCTCGGATGGCCTGCACCAGGGCGGGCATGTCACTGAGCACTTCCTCGATTACATCGAGAGCACGTGCGATTGCACACCCCTCGCCCTCGCGCCTGACCGCGTTGAACAGGTGCTGAGCGTTGCGCCGAGGCACATCCGAGGCCAGGAAATGTTTGGCGATAAGACCACGCAGCTTCCCACGCCTGACGCTCTGCTCCTGCTTCCAGCGTTTCTTACCCGCCGGGCTTTTGGCTGTGCGATGAAAGTTGTAAGCCGCCCGAACAATGTGCGCCCGTAAGACCAGCCATTCCGCATAAATGCCTTCGTACTCGGGGTCGGTTTCGATCAGTTCAGCCATCTCTGCATCGAGCGCAACCAGCGCGTCGTAGTCACGCACATGGAACCGCTGTTGCCGAGCGGTTGACACCTTGAAGTAGAACCGGGTTACTATGTGGTCCAGAATCGCGTAGGTTTTCACCCGCCGCAACGTCTCACCGCTGTCGAATTCAGAGGCAAGGTCAAGAATATCCGCCCCTTTCTCTTCGGCAATGGCGTCGCAACGCTCTGCAACGGCTTGGGCCGCAGCGATGCACGCATCATACCACCCAGCCACCCGTAGCAGAAAACCATAAGTTAAGAGAAGCTGGCCCCGCGCCGGACTGACACGAGGTTGCACGTGGGCAACATTTAGGAGAAACGGAGCAGTACGGACAAAGATAAGGTTAACATCTCCAGTTTCCAAAGCCTTTTGGATATCCTGAACTTCTTCGCTCAACTGTTTCCAAACGGTCTGGCATGAAGCAACGTCCGAGAAGCTTTGCTCCTCGCGCAAAAAATCGCACAAAACCTCGAAAACCTCGCCTCCCAATTTTCTGATCGCCCGCGTACAAGCGGTTTGGGGGTCAAAACTCAACGCCAGGGCTCTGCTGATGTTAAACAGCGTCAGGCGCAGCTCCACGTCGGCGAGCTCGGGAAAGGGTTCCGCCGCGAGTTCGCGCAGGCGGAGATACACTTCTCGAAATTGCCGGGGAATCATTATCTCGCCTTTTTTACCCAACACTTCCTTAATTAGTTTCCGCAATTCCCCATATATTCTTTTGGTCTTCTTTATGCTCCAGCCTAGAATATGCGAAATCTTGCCAATATCCAACTCATCGTCCCGGCCGAACAGAGAGTCGTCATCGTCGTTATCAACACGCTCACGCATCAACGCGAAAAGGAGAGCAAGTTTGGCCTTATCCTTATCCTTATCCTTATCCTTCAGGTATTTCAAGACCAGAATAACACATTGTTCTCGCAATGAGTGTCCACCAAGACCCTTGGGCTTCATTGCGATGTCGGGAGGCCCCACGCCCCCGGAAGGTCTCTCCACTGTGGGCCGCGTTCCGGCCTCGCGCTGGGTGTGCAGTCTCACATTGCGTAGAAGATTATGCTCTTTGCGCTCCCGAGAAATATCCATGTCGGCAAGGTTACGCAAGTCGTACTTTAGCTTGCCACACACGCGATCTATGAATTTATCGTCGAGATTCTTGTGTTCGTACTTCCCAGACTCGCCGGTTTCATTGAAGACCAGTAAGGTCAAGCAGTTAGCGGTGGATTCACTGTGGATATCCTGAAAGGGCCCTCCACCCCCATTTGTCTCACGGAGGATTTCTTGTGTTCGGGAAAGCTTCCCATAACTTGTTTGAGACCCATCCCTCATCATGCACCCTCCCTATCCCCAGGGGCACATGCCTTAACAGTTTTATGCCTGCCGCATTTCACCCGCAGGACAATCAGGTGATTGATTGAACCTCGTTCCTCCTCCGTGGATCCAACGGCTCAGGGGGCTGTTGGGAAAGCCACAGTTTTGCCCTTCCCCCCTGCTGGTTTGTGTGCTCGCCGCTCGCTACCGCTTTTGCGAAACCGCGTCGGCACAGCGGAAGCCGCTCTCCGCTACATGTCGCCTGGAACTGGTGGTGGAGGACCTAAATCATCCGTTAACCCACCGCCGCCAGTTTGCCCACCATAGGTTACTGTTCCAAAGTGCCACCCGATCATATCGAAGTGCCACCCGACATTCGCAGCATCCATCTCCCGCCCCTGAATCAAGTTGTCATGTGCCGATGCCCACTGTGTATCTTGATTTTGCGATAGATATGCGGTGTTTACGTCTATCGCCTTTAAGGTGGTCAGCCATCCATCCGAGGCGTTGTCCAGTGCGCGGAGTGGGAAGGGGCCGACCGAGAGCCAGCTCTCGTCGCATCCAACCAGACCCGCCGCGAGACAAGCTCCGATAACCAACATCCCGACCGAGCGTGCTTTCTTGGCGTACATGGCGTTATCCTTTCATTCATTATGGGTGAAGGGCTTGTATGTGCATTCCGCGGTCCTCCAAGGCCGCCGGGCAGGTGGTAAACACCTCGTGCCGGAGGAGATGATACCCCTACTATGTATAATAGGACAAGCGTAAGGCACATTATTAGCAAAAATGGGAAAAAAAGTGTAATAGCAGCCATATTTACAGCATAGCTGCAATTTTGTATGCCTAGCTTACATGCCCGCTGGGAGCTCTCAGAATCTGATCAGTACCGCGACCGTAAGGGAGCGGCTCTGCTTGGATTGGCCGCTCCCTTACGGTCGCGGTACTGATTGGGAGGCTGCGGTTGATTCGATGAATCACCGACGCATGGGTGGCCCACCGCTTTAGCGGTGGGGGACACGAATCACGTGGTGTATTCACGTCCCCCACGGCTAAAGCCATGGGCCACCCAATTCATCGGTTCCGTAGGTCGGGTGAGAAGGCTGAACGAAGAATCCCCTGTAGGGTGGGTGTAGCCCGCCGTA
>JAGLWJ010000153.1 GCA_023133475.1 Phycisphaerae bacterium
CGGAGCGAGGTGGAACCCACCCTACTATTGTGCACCCGCGAAGATGCGACGCAATTGCACGGACGCCCTACTCGGCTGGGACAGGTTGCCCCGTTGTTGCTCCAAAACCCTTTCAAGCCAATCATCGGGCTTCTCGGCGTCGGTGCCGGCATCAGGAGTCGCCTCCGAAGCCGAGAAGGGTGTGGATGGTTTGGACGATGTTTCGGAAGTGTCCGCGCCTTCGATGACGGCTTCTTGCATCTGACGTTTGGCAGTGGCCTGCCACAGCTTGGTGGCGACCAGAAGCGAGCCTGGAACCAGCTTGTTAGCCCGTGCATAGTCTTTGCTGGATTCCCGATAGCGCCCGAGTGCGTCGTGGCAGTCACCGCGGAGTATGTAGGCTTCACTATTGCCCGGCTCGAGCTCGATGATATGAGTGGCATCGGCGATGCCCGCTTCATAATTTTTCGTCAAGAATACGGTGGCCCGCCCACGCTCGAGCAACGCCACGACATTGCCCGGGTCCACTTGCAAGGCATGGTTGAAGTCAGCCAGGGCGTGGGCGTAATCGCTCTGATGGCGATAACCCACACCTCGCAGCGCCAACGCCCAGGAGTTCTCCTCGTCCAGTTTCAAAACCGCACTGAAATTCGCGGTGCTCGCCGCCCAATCCCCAGCCAGCAAGTTCGCCACCCCGCTGAGCAGGTAGCCCTCCGGCTGGCCCGGATGTCGCTTGACCACCGCACCGGCGTGCTTGAACATCCGAACCTGGTCTTGCTCGGCACAGCACAGGGCGGCGGCAAGTATCCCGGCACCGAGGTGCTGAGGGTCCAGGAACAGGCACTTGTTCACAAGCCGGATCGCCCGAGCAGGGTCCTCGGCGGCGAGAGCCCTCGCGTACAACTCGTACACCGCACCTTGCCCGGGGCCCAGCCCCACCTCGAACCGTGCGGGCTTGTCCCGACGTAGCGAATCAATGAACACGCCGGACATACGCTCAGCCAACCCGCTCATCTCAGGGCCACCGCCGGCCATGGACCCGAAGAACTCGCCGGCTTTGGGGACCGACTCCTTGAGTTGCTGCCCAAACTTATCGCCCAATATCATCATGGCCTGCAAATCGTTGAACCTGCTTTCGCTTTCGGCGAGTTCCTTGTCCTTGGCTTTGACCGCTTCGTGAAGTTGTTCGGTGGTTCGGGCGATGGTGGCGAACTCGTTTTCGCGATTGCGTGATTGGCTGGTCTGGCGCACCAGTGCGAAGGTAAGCCCCACCGCCACCACCACGGCTGCAACTGTAATGCAAGCCACTTTGTTGTGCTGCACCATCTTCCGGGCACGAGTCAGGATGCCAGCCCGTTTGGCCCGGATGGCTTCGTGCTCCACGAAACGCCGCAGATCATCGCGGAACTCGCCGGACGACCGGTAGCGGCGGTCGGAGTCCTTCTCCAAAGCCTTCAGGCAGATGGTCTCCAGGTCCAACGGTATGTGCGAATTGAGGGTTCGCGGAGCCGGCATCTCGGCAGTAATGATCTTCGAGATAACCTGCTCACGGGTCTCACCCGGATGAGGCGGCGACAACGTCAGCCACTCATACAAGGTGGCTCCCAGCGAATAGGTGTCGGTGCGCTGGTCAACCTTTCGCCGACCGCCCACGATCTGCTCGGGAGACATGTAAAGCGGCGAGCCCACAAACTCGCCGGTGGTGGTGACGCCCGGCTGAGCCAGAACGCGGGCCAACCCGAAGTCCAGGACGTAAATTCGCCCTTCTTCGCCCAGAATCAGGTTGTGCGGCTTCACGTCACGGTGGATCACACCACGGCGGTGGGCATAATCGAGGGCGTCCGCCACATCCGCGATCAGCCTGGCGATCTTCTCGAACTGGGTGGCCTGCACCGGTGCCCCCCGGCTCAGGGCGGGGTCCGAGACCGAGACCGAGTCGCCCGGTTGATGCCGCGAGGCTGAGCTTAAAGAGACCGTGGCTGCCGGATCGTTTTGATCGTCTTGCGTGGGAAGAGGTTTGGTCTCTTCCAGGTCTGTCGAGGAGTCGGCGGCACAACCGCGTGCCCGGCAGATCAAGTCATGGAGGTTCTCGCCTTGGATCAGCTCCATGGCATAGTAGTAGACACCATCGCTCTCGCCCTGAGCGTGGATGGGGACAATGTTGTCATGATGCAACTGGGCTGCCGCCTGGGCCTCACGCTGAAAACGCAGCACCGTGGTCGGGGTCAGACCCAACCCGCTGGAGAGCACCTTGAGCGCAACCATGCGGTTAAGGGATTTCTGGCGGGCCTGGAAGACAGTCCCCATCCCCCCCCGACCAATCTCGCGGATGACCTCAAAATCGCCGATCTCCAGACCAACAAGGCCCCCTGGGTCACTCAGGCCTGGAGAAGACGCACTCCCGGAATAACCTTGGTGGGATGGCATCAAATCCCCAAAGAAATAACCTACAGACGATATCGCAATACCCGAACCCTAATGTCGTGTCAAAACCGTCACCAGTCAATTATACAATCATTAGGTATTTGTAGTCCCGCCACAAAATCTTACACCATTTGACGCATGGCCCCCGAACAAAACATTGGGGAATTCCCCGGCGGCATGTCGGGTATCCAATTGGGTATACGCATCCACGATGCTTTTTATTCGCAAAAAATCCTGCTTGGTTGCGAATCGCACGATTTTGCCGGGGATTCCCATAACTATGGAAGAGGTGGAACCCACCAACCAGTATGGTGGGTTGCGCGGGTGCCCCACCCCGTTTCGCCGGTCCGGAGGACCGGTGAACGGGGTGGGGGACGGATTTGAATGCCGGCGATTGATTCGAATGGCGATGCCACGACGAATTCCGTCCCCCACCCCTAAAAGGGGCGGGGCACCCATGCCACAGCAAAGAAAGCGGGTGAAACCCGCCCTACATCTTTGTGGCATAGCCAATGGGCTTGCGGCGGCAGCCCACCGTTGATACCGTGACGCTCTTTTGACCGGGGGTGAACAACTACCACGAGTTATGTTGTGGCACACGCGAGTTTAACCGGGATGGATTTGAGAGCACGACTGGCTCGGCTCCTTACCTCAGTGGGCTTCAAGGAAGAATACTTCCTCGTAACACTGGCGATTCTGATCGGCTGCGCCACTGGTATCGGCGCGTTTCTGTTCTACCGCCTGATCGAGCAGGCGACGGCGTGGGCCTACGGCCACGGTGGGCATGGCGGGCTTTATCATGGGCGGGCGTTCATGTTGGTTTTGCTTCCGACCGTTGGGGCGTTGCTGGTCGGGTTTATCACCTATTATTTCGCCCGCGAAGCCAAAGGGCACGGTGTCCCGGAGGTCATGGACGCCATCTTACGGCGTGGAGCCCGCATCCGGCCGCGGGTTGCCTTGGCCAAGGCGGTCTCCAGTGCCTTTACCATCGGGTCCGGCGGGGCGGCGGGGACCGAGGGGCCTATTATCCAGATCGGGGCGGCTTTGGGCAGCAGCTTCGGCCAGACCTTCCACGTGCAAGCCCGGCAGATGAGCGTGCTGGTTGCCTGCGGGGCGGCTGCGGGGATCGCCGCCATCTTTAACGCACCCATCGCGGGGGTGTTGTTTGCATTGGAAATCTTCCTGCGCGATTTCTCCTTCCGCACTTTTTCGCCGGTGGTCTTTGCCAGCGTATTGGGGTGCTCCACAATGCACGCTCTAAAGGGCGGGACAGACATTGCCATCTTTGAGGTGCACAGACCGGAGTATTACGTCTTCCATCTGAGCAACCTGCCGTACTATCTGGTGTTGGGATTTCTGTGTGCCTGGGCGGCAGTGTTGTTCATCAAGGTGCTCTACAAAGCCGAGGACATCTTTGATGCCCTAAAGGTGCCCGAGCAACTCAAACCGGCAATTGGCGCGGTTGGTTTGGGCATCAGCGGGATCGTCTACCTCCAGGTCGTGGGTGGGGCGGGTGTCCCGGAGTTCTTCGGCAACGGTTATCCGGCGATTAAGGCTGCCATCAGCCCGAATCTCCTCCAGTTCAGCATTATCTCTCTGGTAGTGCTGTTGGCTCTTAAGCTATTGGCTACGTCTCTGACTTTGGGCAGCGGCGGATCCGGAGGTGTGTTTGCCCCATCGCTGATGATCGGTGCGTTTTTGGGTGGGGCCTTCGGGCTGACCCTGAACCGGATTGGGCTGGTGGATGAAGCCGGCGCCACCGCCTTTGCTCTGGTGGGCATGGCGGCGGTCACTGCCGGAACCACCCATGCCCCCCTCACGGCGATTGTCATCCTATACGAGTTGACCCGCGAGCCGAAGGTCATCCTGCCGGTCATGTTTGCGGCGATCGTGGCTACCGCCGGGGCGCAACTGATCTCCAAAGACAGCATTTACACACTCAAGCTGCGTCGCCGGGGCATCCGCTTCGGCACGCTGGCGGACCTCACCATCCTCAAACGGATCACCGCCGACCAGGTCCGAGCCATCCCCCCACAATTCGTGCACCCCGAGGACCCCTTGCAAAAGTTGTTGCAGATCGCGGACGAAACCGGATCGCTCGATTTTGTGGTGACCGACGATGACGGGAACTACCGGGGACTGGTGGTCGATTACGATATCAAGACTGCCCTGCTTCAGCCGGAGGCGGTGCCCCTGCTGGTCGTGGGCGAGTTGGTTCGATCAAAAATCCCGACGGTCAGCCCCGCCGACACCCTGGACACCGTCCTGGACAAATTCGCCCGTAGCGACGTGGATTCTCTGCCTCTGACCGCCCCCCACGACACCCGCCGCGTGGAAGGCCTGATCACACGCCAGGGAGTCATGACCCGCTACCAGGAAGAACTGGACCAGCAAACCGGATAAGCAACGGAGTCTGTAGGTCGGGTCCGACCGGAGATCAGGCTGACAGCGACAGAAGGTTGGCGGGTGGCATGGTCAAGGACCACCCTCGATAACGTTACGCTTTGCCCGACGACCTTTCGAGGTGGTTCTTGACCATG
>JAGLWJ010000154.1 GCA_023133475.1 Phycisphaerae bacterium
ACCTTGTGGCAGCCTATCGTCGGAGACGCTTGGCCATGCCACCCGCCGCAGGCCCCAACCAGTAAAGCAATTAAAGTGTCATTTCCAGTCCGGATCCCGGCACAGCCGGGAGACCGTCGGCCCAAAGGGGTGAAGCGGTGACGTCTTCCCCGTGTCAAGGTCAATCTTCCACAGTCCCAGATTGCCGCCGCGGGTCGACTCAAAGATGATCGACCGCCCCTCAGGCCCAAACACAGGATCGGTGTCCGCGGCGGAATGTTGGGTGAGCCGGCGATAGGCTCGCGTGACCGGGCAAACCAGCCAGATGTCGAAATCGCCACCCCGATTGCTCTCGAAGGCGATAAGGTCACCCTTCGGCGACCAGCAGGGGGACACCGAGAAAGCGTCCAGCAGTGTCAACTGGCGGGCCCAGGACACGTCAACCCGCATCACCCAAATCTCAGAAAGCGGCCCCCCCGTCTGCAAACGCCCGTGCAGGTTGCCGAACGCCACATGTTTCCCGTCCGGAGCCCAGGTGGGGTAATGCTGATACGCCAGCAACTCCAGACGACGGGCATGCCTGCCCGAGCGCCGGTCGTACACGATCAGGTCGGAATCGTCCGTCGCGCGATTCAGACTGGTCGCCAGCACAATCGACATCCCGTCCGGTGAGACAGCCGGGTGCATGTCGAACTTCTGATCGGACCCGGCGGGCAGTAGTTCAGCCGACGCCCCGTCCCGCAAGGGAAGATGCCACACTTTACCATCGACGGTCTCGTAGACACAAAACGAGCGGTCGGGCGCCAACGAAGGGCTCGACTCGTCAAAGGGGGTCCGAGTCCACTGCACCGGCGCATGGGCCGGGGAGAAATCCCACGTGAATATGTCCCAGTTGCCGTCGACGAAGGCACTGAATGCCAGCATGGACCCCGAACCGGGCCGTGCTGCCACACGAGTGCCTAGCTGCACACCGCTAGGCGGTAGCGAGCTATCTAATCCTCGGGCTGCCGGGGCAGGGGAACCGCCCTTCTCGTCAGCCACAAGCGGCCCGGCGATTAAGCCGGCAGTGACAAACAGAATCCCGACCTGAACCAACACGCTTATCCGGCATCCCATCATTGCTCAATCTCGACTCTACGGCTGACTGTGCCAACGTGATTACGGAAGCTGGCTACGTTCACCGTCAGAAGATGCCGGCCGACAGCCAGATTCGAGGTGTCCCAAGGGTAAGTGAAGGGAATATGAGCCTGCTCCACTTCCATGATCCGTCGATCATTGACGTAAATGATCAACTCGAACTTCTCATTATTCATGAACGCTCGCTCGTGTGGATCGGGTATGTCGACGCGCAGTTGCACGGTGGGCGAACTCTTCGACACAACCGTCACAGCCGGCGCCCCATTTGGCAAATCGTCAACCCCCGGAAGCGTCATCTCCAATTGGGGATCGCAATTCAAATGCGGAGGAATCTGCCAGTATGGGGAGATCAGCGTGCCCACACTCTTGACCCTGGGCGTCTTCTCCAGATGAAGGCCCTGCACTCGTTTCTCCAGGTAGTACGTTCGGTAGTCCGTCGAGGAGTTGCCCATCGCGATGATCGATTTAACGGGCAGAGCAAACGCCATCACCATGAGCCGCAGCCCGTCAATGTCATCGCCCTGGCGAATCCCATCGGCATCCATACCGTCCCAGGATTCGACACACAACCCCGCCGGCCGCGGTTCCCAGTTTACGATCGTTCGGATGAGCGGCCCGCCTTCCACCACCGCACGGACCAACACTCGCGAAGCCTTGGGGAGTTGGTACGAAAGACGGTTCGGGTCGCGCGTCTTGAGCCCACCGGCAACGAGACGCTCCCCGCCGGAGGCAAGAAATGGGTCCCACAAATCACTGTCCGCACCCGCGGTGGCGCGAATCCAGACGAAGTATGCCTCGTCCGGGACGACGTTACCCTCGATATCGCGCCCGTCCCAGGTGACGGTGTTCAGACCGGCATCACACGCCTTGCCGTCCAAAATGGTTGCGATGAGTTCTCGGTTGGGGCCGTGGATACGCAACGCCACCTCGGCTGGAACAGACAACGAAAAACGAAGCGATACCGTCTCCCCGGCGGTGGGATCAAACGAACGCCGCAACCGTTCGACCTGCGATATTTTCAGCGGGCCTGCGGTCGCCTTGGCCGCTACCTCTTTCACGGCAAGGAGCCTGACGACCTCCTTGACCGGAAGCTCACTCTTCACCCCCACCCAACGGACCGTCCCGTGGCGATCCAGCAGAACGTAGGTGGGAAAGTCTTTGAGACGATAAGCCTGCTCGGTGGCGGCGGTGACCACTGCCACCGGATGCCTGACCGGGGAGCGTGCCAACCAGGTTTCCAGCCCGACGCCCCCCCAATGCGGGCACAGCGATAGCACCGCGAAATCCTGGTGGCTGTATTGCACATGTAGTTTCCCAAGTGCATCCAGCACCTTTTCCAGGGGACCACGCTGCGGGTACACAAAAGCCAGGAGCACCACCTTCCCCTCGAAGGACTCCAGCCGAGCCCCGGTCGGTTCGCCGAACTCGCTGCTTCCCCGCACCCAACGCTCCAGTTCAATCGCCGGGAACTGTTGATCGAGAAGCGTCGTCGTGGTGTCATCCGGCTCCTGGGCCGGAGTAGGCTTGGGCACGATTTTTGGGGAGGGCACAAGTGGTTTGCTCGCCGGCACCGGAACAGTCGGTTTCACCCGGTCGGCCGGGGGCGAAACGGGCACGTCCCACTCCCGCCCCGCCAGCGCCTTCTCGCCGTATCTGCGAAGCAGTGCCGACTTGACCTCGTCGTCATCCAACCCCTGCTTGAACATCTCCAGCACGAAGGCCTTCATGGCGTGTCCGTCGTCGCAATGGGCGTCAACGACAGGGGTCCCGTGAAGACATCGGATACCCCTCATCAAGGCTACACCGCGCGGCGGCAAGGCATACGGGCAATTGACCGAACGAAACTCCTGAACCGACCGGGCGGGCGGGCGCCTCCCGATGAACCAGCCTCCCAAGGCAGCCAGCACGCCGAACTGGACCACCACCAGGACCGTCAGCAACCGATTCCTCCCGGACCCGGGCGAGACTTGCCTCGTGCCCGTGTCGGAATCTGCCCCGGTCTCTGCTGCCTTGCCCCTATTTTGGTTCGTCTGCATCCTTTGTCCTGTCCAGAAGCCGATGAAAAAGATGGCATTGAAGCCTGTACCATTCACGCTCGAGGATATTGGGATTCTTGTACACCTGCCCCATGAGCTTGCGGCTGAGCGACTCTGCGCCGATGACGCACATGACTTTGCCGGCACCGATTCTCTTCGCGTAAACTTTGATGGTGCCGGGCGTTCTGGGTATCCGTTCCGCCGGTATAGTCAACCGTTCGGCACCCGTGATCCCCATCGTGCCGGCTGCCCCGGGTTCGCTGGTCACCCGCATATCAAAACTTTCCAACAACATGCGTGTGGCCTTCGAAGCGAAGACCGAACTCTCCAACACCATGACACGGCCGCCGCTTTCGACGAAACTCCGCAACTCGACCAGATCGGCGGGCTCGGGGCGGTGCGTCGGCAGCAGGAAAACCCGCACCGTGCCGGCGGGCACGTCCGAGCCTAATCCATCACCCATCCACGGCTGCAAGCCCGCGCGCGATATGTTCAGATAGAAGGCATCAAAGCACCGTTCAGCATCGGGCACCACATAATCCAAACTCGAAGGCAACCGGAATGAGCATATGGAAGTGTCCATGATGGCGCGCCGGCTAACGTCCCTGAGTTCCAACGGCGGATAGGCCTTTGCGACCAGCACGTTGACCGTCAGTCCTCCGACAACCACGCCGATCACCAGGCCACCGGTCAGAGCGGTGAATCCCAGTCGATGACGCCAGGGCGCCAACAGCCACCCGCCCAGCAATCCCAGCAAAAGGCCCACAACACCGACAACGACCAGTATCCCGCGCCTTCCCTCCTTGCGATTGAGATAATCGACCGAGCCGAGGGCCAACTCCGGAACGCCGGGAAGAAACATGGTGAAGTTCGAGAATATGGTGCTGTCGGAAAAGGCCAAAACCCGGCCACGCTTGTGCGAAACAGCCGCCGCCTGCAGGAAAGCGCCGAACTCGTCCTCCGGGTCAACCTGGATGTTGCCGAAGAAATTCGTGTGGCCGTAGTCCACAAACTCACTACCCAGCATGTACCCGGTAAGAGCCGGTCTGGCAAGAAGCGGAGCTTCGATCGTGCATGTCGTCTGAAAGGTCATATCCTTGATCTGTGCGACCACCGGATGCTTCGCCAGGCACGGTGCGCTGTACTGCGACGGGCGACCAGTGGTCAGATCGAACGTGTCGTCGAAACGAAAGCGAAAACCAAACGGCACCGCCAGCGGATTGAGGTACGTGGACATCCCGAACAGGTTGGTGTGATCGCCATGCAGCCAAAGCCCACCACCCTTCTCCACGAAACGCAACACCGCCTCCCGCTCCGATTCCCAAAACGCTTCCACCGGGGTCTTGAGCACCAGCACGTCCACATCACGAAGCATATCATCCGTGATCCGCGCATCCGTATTCACCCGGACATCGTAGAACTGCCCCAGCCACTCCCGCAAGCATACATAGTTATAGATGGCCAACTCGCCGTAGGACTCCTCGTTGAAAACCCCGCTGGACACCTCCCAGAAACCGCTGTGGAGGTCGTTAAGCAGGATTCTCCCGCCCTTACGTTCCCCGGCAAGCTCGTAGTTCAGGCTGAAAACGACCGCGGCGGCGCATACGACGACCAGAACCGCCCCGCCGCCGAAACGACCCGGCTGCCCCAGCCCCCAGCCTGCCGGCGCCGGTGCTACCGTCAAGGACGGAATCGCAAAACTCAGCAGAAAACCCAGCGGCACCAGGCTCAGCAAGGTGATCGAAGGATTCCAGAAAAATGACGGTGCCTCAAAACCACTCGACAGCAGACATAACAAGACAAGCCGCAAACCTGCATAAACCACCAAAAGCAAGGCCAGCCAAACACACATCAAAAGCCGGCGACGCCTCCCCAGCACCGCGACCAGTGCCACGCACCCAGCATACATCAGCCCCAACGGGTAAAGCCCCCATCGCTCGAAAGATGGGCGTATGTGCATGACACTCGAAAGAAACTGGATCGAGATGGTATCACCATCGGGCACCGCTTGAACACCAAGCAGCCTCAGCAGCCAGGACAACGGCTCGACCCCCAGCGAGACTTGATAGTATGGCACGATGCGCCAATAGCAGACATTGAACAGCCATTGGGTTACCGCCACGGTGAGCAGCGTTATCACCAGGGCCACCATCAGCCGCCCTCGGCCCTTCGCTTCGCGGCAAGCGCCGGCCAGCCTGAACACCCCCACAACAACGCATAGCACCGCGAGCACCCCCAGGGGCACTGCGGCATAGGGCCGTGAGGGGCAAAATAGCTCCACCGTAAACAACCACGCCCCGGTGGCCAGCACAACACTAAGCCACAGCAGCATCACGCCCCCTCCCTGCGGGACCGCAACTCTTCGAGAATCGACCGAAGGAGTTTGATGTTCCCAGGCCACCAGGACTGCTCCGCCTCCAAAACATTGTCGTGCAGAAACCAGGAATCCCCGATGACCAACGCCCCGCCCCTGCCAATAGAGCGAAACCCGATAATATCGTAGTTGTCCTGTTGATAGAAGGATTCGATAGGGTCTGATCGCTTATTGAGCACAGGCCAGGCTTCCCGGAAATGCGGGGCCTGCAGCGCCTTGCGGAGCACCAACCGGTGATGCAGAGGCGAGTCGATAGGGATCGGCCCCAGAGGCATGTCACCAATGTCCATGCCTACCATATCCAACAGGCCTCCGGCGCCGCTCTTCTCCTCGGCCCCGGCGCTCAGAATCAGCAGCCCCCCGGTCTCCATGAACTCCCGAACCGTGGCGAGTTCCGTGTCACTATACGGCATCGCCGGGGCGATGACCACAAAAATATCCGCACCCCGGATATGGCTTAAATCTCCCTTGTCGAGAAGGATTTTCGGAAGATACCCGTTACGCATCAGGTTCAACAATAGCCCGCCGACCGAATCGTCCAGCCAGGACTCCAGAGCGAAACGGTTGACGTGGGCGGCATCTACGTAAGCAACACGTCTTCCCGACGCCGCTTGCGACGAGGGTGCACCGACGAGCGCCGGCACCAATGCCAACACCAGTAAACTCGGCACCACAATGATCAGACCAGAGGGCACCGATCGCGGCAAACGCACATGTCGGCTCGACGTAAAGGCAAACATCAACAACAACACCGGCGCCGCGAGATAGCCTAACCAGCGGGGTGAACCGGGGGCATCGGCAAGATAACCGAAAACGCGCTCGAGAAACGGGTTCGAATGAGCCAATGCGTTGTTCTGAAATGCCGAAGTGTCGCCGAAGACCAGCACCTTCCCCTTGCCGTAACGCGCTTCCGCAATAACCACCACATCGGACATCGGCTCGAAAAACTGGTAGGCATAATCACCAAGAAACGCGCTCTCAGCATTGGCACGATTGCCAAGGTCCGAGAACCCCCACCTCGCGGACACGACCGGCACCACACCAGGATCAATGGACAACGACGCCCCCGTGCTATGACGAAGCTGCTGGTTGGCGGCATCCAGGTCAACCGTAGTCGGATGAGGAAAGACCTCGTAAGCATTGACCCACTGCGTCGCGGTGAAAGCCGAATCGAAATTGAAGCGGATACCCACCGGCTGGAGAAGATCGTTCAGCGGCTCCATCGAGCCGGCAATGTCCGTGTGGTCGCCAAGAACCAGCAACGCTCCCCCCTGCTCCACATACCGCCATATGGCTCGGTGTCGTTCTTCCGAAAACCGCTCGGTCGGGCTGATCACCACGAACACATCGTAGTCTGCCAACAACGGTGCATCGAGCTCCGCGGCGGGATCCATCGTGACCGACTGAAACCCCCACGCCCATAGGTATTCCGGCAACATCCCGAACATCCCGGCAGCGACCAGCCCGAAATGCTTGAAACCGGGAACGGAAAAGGACCGCAAACCCTCATTGCCGTCATGGAAAAATAAAACCCGGCGGGTCCCATCGTGCCTCCCGGTCTTCCCGTAGCTCGGGGCCACCAAGCCGTAACACACCAGACCCGACAAACACACGGCACCAACGGCCACACCCCAATGCCCACCGGAACCACGGTCGCTCACCGTAGGCCGACCGGAATCGCCACGCTTGCTTTTCCACAACAGTTCCAGCACAAGCACAACGAGACAGCCTGCCGCCAGCAGCAACACCGGAGAGTGCACCGTCGCAAAGGACGACTTCAACTGCCCGGGGGAACTGACCTGCGGGTTGCACGAGAGCAAATCAAATAAGGCCCGCCCGCTCCACGTCGCAACAACCGGACCCATCGCCATCTGCCCCAACAGGAGCAACACCAAAGCCACCGCACCGATAGTGAACAAAAGCCATCGTTTAGCCAGGCCCGCCCCTGCTCGGGCAGCAAGGTAGCAAATCAGCGTGACGAAGACATAGACCCCACCGGTCGATGCCCCCTGCACCACATTGGTTCTCACCAGGTGACCAACGCTCTCCGAGACCGCCAGACTTGCTGCCTGCAAACCATTCCATGCCGGCGGAACGTGTTGCACAATCACAAAAAAAAGCAGGTAAACAACCGAAGTGAAGCCAAACGCCCTGAGGCTGCCCGCCTGCTCAACGTCCTCGTCCCCCCACAACCACGACAGGCAGAACACGTTCAGGCACGCGGCACATAACCATACCGACCGCTCGGGGCTGCTGAGCATTACGCCCACCGTCACCAGCCCCGCACCGACGGCACCGCCTATCGCAAGCAACGACCGCCGAAAGCTACGACGCACCATCGCAATGGAGACAAACCACACTATCACAAGGCAAGCCAATGCCAATGCGCGGCTTGTCGTGGGAGCAAGCGGGCCGAGATTGACACTCAACAGGTTGAGGGTGCCCAGGAGCAGCAGAATAATCACGAGTCGCGCGGCTGTCATTCCCATTTAAGTCCCCAGAGGCCACACGGTTACGACGGCCAAGAACATTCCAAGCAATTATACTACCCTCGCCTCCCGGCGTGTCAATCGAAAAGACACCAAACGTAGGGTGGTGGGTGTGGCCATGCTCTGTGGTGCGGCTGATTTTTTCGGTCTACACTTCAATTGGTTGGACGCCATGCAACACCGTGAACCCAATGTTTTCGTTCTTGTTCG
>JAGLWJ010000155.1 GCA_023133475.1 Phycisphaerae bacterium
ACAGCCCCTTTAGCGGTGGGGGACACGAAGGGCCGGTTGCTCCCTTACGGGCGCGGCACTGATTGAGCGGCGGGTGGAACCCGCCCTACATTTGATTAGGCTGGCTCGGCGAATTCGATGACCCAATATAGCGTGTCGCTCTCGTCGCCGCGGACGCCCAGGCCAATGTGCGTCCACTCGGATGACATGATATTGTCGCGGTGCGAGGGGCTGGCCAGCCAGTCGGCAAGCACCTCCGCCGCCGTTGTCTGGCCCATGGCAAGATTCTCGCCCATAACCTTGTACGAGTAGCCCGCCGTAGTGAGGCGGAGGCCCGGGCCGGATTTTGCGGCAGGGTCCGTATGACCAAAAAACTCGCCCTCGATCATGCGGCAGGCATACCCCTGAGCCACCCCGGTCAGGTCATCGTCCCAGGTGAGCGGGTCGAGGTCGGCGAGAGTCCGCTCCATGTTGATCAAGCGGAAGAGCTGCTCGCCAAGTAGATCAGCTTGGCTGGGGGTAGCGCACGCCCGCGGCGGCTGGGCATAATTATGGGCACCGCAACCGGAGAGCAGCCCGAGGGTAATAAACCACAAAACCGCCACGCGGCGGAACCGAACGCCCACCACGGATGATCCGCGGGCTAAATGGGCATTCCGCAGCCTCGCTTGGCTGGTATGGTTTGTCATCTGCTGCATGGTCGCCGGGTATCCTCTTGCCATAACCTGAGTAGGCATCTCACCCGCTGCATCTTACAGAAAACGCAAAGTCGGGACAACACGCCCCTGTAACACGGGCGTAACAGCCCATCACGCATCATTCACCCCTGAATGGTGGGTTCCACCTCGCTTCGCGAGGTTCCACCCACCCTACAAGCGAAGGTTCGCTCATGCCCGATGCACAAGCAGCACCGTGGAATCGTCCGGATGACGGCCTCGCTTGAAAAAAGCGGACAGATCGGTCAGTAATTCTTCCAATGCCGTCGTCGCTGATTGACCGAAACTGTCGCAAAAGGCTCCGGTGAGTGGGCCATCACCCAGGCGATTACCCTCGGCATCCATGATATTTCGGCATCCGGGGGAATAAAAAACCAATGTTTCCCGCGAGGCGAGCCGTTCGGAGCAGGCTGGCTGACTGTAAGCATTCCCCTCTCCCAGTGCTGGGATGCTCGGATCAGCCAGCACCCGCGGTTCACCGGTGTCGTCCACGATGATGGCGCCGATGTCCCCGGCGGTGGCGTATTCGCAGGCTCCGGTTTTGGGGTTCATCACCACGGCGGCACATTGAAGGCGGCACGGCTCGCGATCGTTCCGCATCATCCAATCCAGGGCACGCAAGAGGATGTGCGGCGGATCGGCGTGCATGGCAGCCATGCGAAACACACTACGCACCTCCACCATAGCCATGGCTGTCCGCAGATCGGCGCCTCCGACGTGGGCGACCAGAAAAGAGGCCAACCCATTGGGCAAACGCATCACGTCGAAGACATCGCCGGTGCGCTCCAGGCCCGGTTTGCAATACACCGCCAGTTGCAGTTGCTCCCACTCGGGCACCATGGTTGGGTCCTGGCGGGATTGAACCTCTCGCACAAATGACAACTCGCCAGCCACCACCGCCGCCTGAGTCTCAACCTGGCCGGCGATCAATGCCTTAAGCCGACGGGTGATCAGAGCACCATACATCATCAGTTCGTGCAGATTTCGCTCGCCGTACACCACGGAACCGGCGGGGGAGTTGAGGTAAATCAGCCCAAGGCAGCCGCGTTCGGTCAGCAAAGGGATAGCCAGGGCGGATTGGGTCTCCTTCTCTTCGGTGTGGGGCACCACAATGCACTGGTCCTGCTCGATGCAACGGTATCGGAAGGTGGCAAGGTGAGGCGGGTCGCTGACGCTCTTGCCGTCCTTGCGCTCGCCCTCGACGAACTCCAACTCGCCGTAGCTCTTGCGGCGAACCCCGATCCAGACCACCCAGGCATCGAAATTCTTCAGCAGGCTGTCCACCGCAAAGTTGAGCAGACCCGAGAAATCGATACACTGCACAAGTCGAAGGGCAAAGTCCGCCACCTGGGTCTTGGCCTGGGGGCGAAGGGTGATCTCTTCTTCCCCGCGGATGAGGCTGCCCGAGGGTAAGGGATGCCGCCTGAGCTTGGTTGCCTCTTTGGTGACCGCGGTTTCGACCTGATCCGGGATCGTGTCGGCATCGAAATAGACCCGCAGGGTAAAATCGCCCAGATGGATTCTGCATCCGTTTTTGATTGGGGTTCGCTCGTCGGCGACCTCGGCATCGAGGATCAAGGTGTGCACATGCGAGAGCGGCTCGACCACCCATCCCCCGTCGCCACCCAGCAACTGAGCCTGCCGGCGAGCAATACGCCCGTCGGGAAGGTGAACCTGGGCATCTGGGTCCGAGCCGATGGTGATGATATCCGTCTCGAAGGTGAGAGACCTGACCACATTGCCGTGTTTGCTCACTACGATGTGCATGGAGCCATCACTGTACCATGAAACTGCCGGTCTCATCCCGGATGAGGGCTATAATCGGGTTGTCCGGGTGTGACCATGCTCTGTGGTACGCCCGATTTTTTCGGCCCACACTTCAATTGGTTGGATGTCATGGCACCTGTCAGCCTTATGCCACAAAAAATGGCCACATCCGCTTGCCCCGTCCGGCTGAACCGTCTTCAGTATACTCTGTTGCCTATCAGATCACCAGCATTTAGTATGACAACGCTAGTCCCGTTTTCGTCCCGGCGCCGGATCGGCGAACCGCCTTTTCAACCTCGGGTTGTGGGGGGGCGGGATCAAAGTAGCGCTGTCATATTAGGAGTAAGCCACAAGATGCCGGACAAACACTTACTTTTAGGGCACAGCCCGGATCCGGACGATGCGTTTATGTTCTATGCTCTTGCCGCCAATAAGGTTGAGACGCACGGGTGGTCCTTCGAGCACGTTCTCGAAGACATCCAGACGCTCAACCAGCGGGCCTTGCGCGGCGAATTGCACATCACCGCGATCAGCATCCACGCTTACCCGTATGTCGCCAGCCGCTATGCCCTTACCACTTGCGGTGCGAGCATGGGTGAGGGGTATGGCCCGGTGGTCGTCGCCCGTGAGCCTATGACCGTCGCAGACCTCCGCGGTCGCAGAATCGCTATTCCCGGCGAAATGACCACCGCGTTCCTGGCCCTTCAGTTGATTCTCGGGCCGGGGGCCTTCGAGCATGAGGTGGTCATGTTCGATCAGATACTCCCCTACGTGGAAGCGGGAAAAGCCGACGCCGGATTGATTATCCACGAAGGCCAACTCACCTACCAGAACCACGGGCTTTGCAAGATCGTGGATTTAGGCCAGTGGTGGCAGGAAGAAGCCAGCCTGCCGTTACCATTGGGCGGTAATTGCATCCGGCGGGATTTGGGCGAGACCGCGATGCGACAGATCGCGGGCGTGCTCAAGTCCAGCATCGAATACAGCCTGGCACACCGTGAACCGGCGGTCGAGTATGCCCTCCAGTACGCTCGGGACATGGGGCGGGAGTTGGCAGACAGGTTTGTGGGCATGTACGTCAACCACTGGACCCTGGATTACGGCGAGGTCGGCCGCCGAGCGATCGACGAGCTACTCCGCCGAGGCTGCCAGGCAGGTCTGCTGCCCGAGGTAACCGAGCCCATGTTTGTGGAATAGCGCCCGAACACAGAGAAATGGAAAATGGAAAATGGAAAATGCAGTGAGTGTGTGCATCTTCCGACTATGATTCGCATTTTTCTCCGCGCTCCCCTTCGGGTCGCCGCTAAACGCTGCGGATTATCGCCGCTACACCTGGATTATTCATGAACGCAGAGACGCAGAGAGCGCAGAGAAAAGGGGAGAGAGAGGATAAAGGGGGAAGAGTCGAAACCGGGCAGCGCCGCCAACCCCGCATTTTCTCCATTCTCCATTCTCCATTCATCACGTTTCCCGTCCCTCATTTTCCATTTTCCATTTTCCATTTTCCATTTCCTGCCCGTTGTGCTCAATAAAATTTGCCCTGGTTTCTCGGACCTTCTTTTGAGGTTGTCCGGTAATGAGAGGGGAGAAACCGGCGCCAAAGCTGCCACTTTGTTTATCGGATGAACCATTCGTCCCGATATAAGGCCCGGTTTTCCCTTGCCGATTTTGAGAGCGTCCGAAACACCTAAAGGACCCTTATCGGCATGTCGATTCCACGCTTGCGGAAACGTCGGCCCCAAGCCGCACCGCCTAGGGCGGGAGAATCGGATAACGCCGCGTAAGGCGTCTATATTTGGAACCTAGGCTGCATCGTCGGCGGTGCGAAAGTGCGAACAAACGTCCCTGGGACGCCACTGGAGGCACTACTACAATGACCAGAATCAATACCAATGTTCAGTCCCTGATTTCCCGACGAGTGTTGAACACCCAGAACCAAGCGCTGAACCGCTCACTGAGCCGCCTGAGCACCGGTTTGCGCATCAACTCAGGCCGGGACGACCCCGCCGGGCTGATCGCTTCGGAAGACCTGCGCTCCACCAAGGTCGCTATCAGCGCCGCCATAGACAACGCCCGGCGAGCCGACAGCGTAATCAGTGTGGCAGAGGGCTCCTTGCAGGAAATCAGCTCCTTGCTGCTCCAGCTCGAAAGCCTCGTCGACCGGACAGCCAACGAAGGAGGCCTAAGCCCCAACGAAGTCGAAGCAAACCAGCTTCAAATAGACACGATTCTGGAATCAATCGACCGTATTTCCAACGAGTCAGCTTTTAACAGCATCAGATTGCTCGACGGCAACCTGGACTTCACCACCTCGGGGGTGAACGCCCAGCACCTCACCAACACGGAGATTCGTTCAGCCAAAATTCCTAATGGTGGATACCGTGACGTGGTGATGGAAGTGCAGGCTTCGTCGTTGCAGGGGCGGCTGGACTACACCGGTGGGGCATTGGCTTCCAACACCGCGTTTCAGATTCGCGGGAACTATGGCACCGAATTGTTCAGCTTCGCCTCCGGAGCCGCCACATCAGCCGTTGCCTTCGCCATAAACAGCACTTCCGACCTGACCGGGGTGACCGCCAGTGCCAACGGCAACACCGTCTCCTTCCAGAGCACCAATTTTGGTGCCGATGCGATTGTGTCGGTAAGCGTTTTGGACGGGACTTTCGCCCTCCAGGATCGCAACGCCGCCGCCGCCACCGAGAACTACGGTAGGAACGGCACCATCGTGGTAAACGGTAGTCTGGCTACGGTTGATGGGCTCAACGCCGTGATTAACGCCGGATCGATGAGCATGAAGTTGACGTTGGATTCGGACTTGGCCCAGTCCGCCACCACCACTTCCTTCCAAATCACCGGTGGTGGTGCAGTGTTCTCTATTGCCTCGGAGGTTAGCCTGGCTGGGCAGGCGACCATTGGGCTCGGTTCGGTCACCGCCGGATCGCTTGGCAAGCAGATCACCGGTACGGGCAGCTTCGTGTACCTCAGTTCCCTGCGTAGCGGGGGAGCCAACGATATGGACAGCAAGAACTTCACCATGTCCCAACGGGTCACCCGCGAAGCGATTGCCCAGATCAGCACCATGCGTGGGCGTGTGGGGACATTCCAGACCAACACCCTCGATACCATGATCAGCATGCTGCAAGTGACCAACGAGAACCTCTCCGCCGCCGAAAGCGCCATCCGCGATGCGGACTTCGCCGTCGAAGCCAGTGAGCTGACCCGCGCCCAGATACTGGTGAATTCGTCCATGATGACGCTGCAACAGGCCAACCAGCAACCGGCCACCGTCCTGCAATTGCTCGGATAGGAGGGGGCGTCGGAATATAGCCTGGGGTGAGCGAAAGCGAACCCTGAGATAAGGCGGCAACCCCGGGCCTAGCGCAAGACTGCCGCTACGAAACCCACACTATCCCACATACGGGTTTACTGAATATTCCATCACCCGAGAAACGCTTCTATTCTGTCGAAGGCCTTGTGTATCTCCTCTTGCGGGACACAGAACGACAACCGCAGGTGTCGTTCGCCTGTCGGCCCAAACGCCACGCCGGGTGTTGTTGATACCTTTGCTTCCCTAAGCAGCGTTTTACAGAAACCGGCTGAATCCTTGCCTTCTTCCAGCAGTATCCGGGGGAACATGAGATAGGAGCCGCGAGGCCTTTGATACTCGAAGACTGAATTCAGGCGGTCAAGGCGCTCGCACATGAGATCACGCGCCGCCCGGTAATGCTCTCTGAAGCCCGTGACGCAATCCTGAGCCCCCCGCAGAGCCGCCAACGCCGCATATTGGGAAACCACCGGCGCGCAGATGGCAAAGGGAATGTGCACCTTCGTGATCTGCGGAATCAACTCCTCGTCTGCGTGCAGGTATCCAATCCGCCATCCGGTCATGGCATAGGTCTTGGTGAATGTATAACAGCTCACGGCGTGTTTTCGCATTTCGGGAATCGAGGCAATGCTGAAATGTTTATGCCCATCGTAGGTGAAGTACTCATAGGCTTCATCTGTAATGACGGTCAGGTCATTCTCCAACGCAACCTCAGCCAATTCACGAAGTTGCCCCTCGCTGAAGACCGTGCCGGTTGGATTGCTTGGTGAACAATAGATGATGGCTTTGGTCCTGGGCGTGATTGCTTTCCTGATGGCTGCAATGTCCAGAACAAAACCCTCTTCTTCGATGGTGGGGACCATGACGGGCTTCCCGGAGGCGATGACCACCTGGCGAATGTGCGTTGAATACGTGGGCGTCGGCAGGATAACCTCATCGCCGGGATCGACCAGGGCCATGATCGCAGCAGCCAGACCTTCAATGGCTCCGACGGTGACCAGCACTTGGGCGGCATTTGCATCGATGCCATTATCTCTCTTGAGCTTCCTGACAATCTCTTCTCGTAACACGGGCAGCCCGGAGGTTTCAGAGTACCCGCTAACAAGACCGTTCTTGATGGCCAGGATCGCTGCTTCTTTGATGTGATCCGGCGTGTCGGATGTCGGCTTTGCCCAGGACAGGAACGCGACATCTTCCACCTCTTTTGATAGCCGAGTCATCTCGTGGATTGCGGATTTGCCTATTTCCATGACCCGCCTGGATACTCTTCTATTGTCCGGCATTTCGTTTTCTCCTTGCCTCTTGCCTTCACACTACGGGTTTACTGAATGTATACCCTTTACGTTCACTTTGGCCATGCTGGTTTTGAAGTCCCGCGTGCTGCCGTCTCGAGCAACCGTGCGCAGCAACTCCTCGGCGTTGGTGACCACCATGCCAGCCAGCAGAGTAACGCGACGGGGCGACTTGGCAAAGACCTCCGGCACGAGCGGCGTGGATGGGCCGAGCAGAACGACTTCACGGCAATTCTGGGTAAAGGTGAGCAACTTGTCAATCGTGCCGTTGATCAGGGTGGTGGCTGTGATGATCGCGACGGAGCACCGAGGCAGCAACTCAGCCGCCTGGCCTTCGGGGAGAAGGTCCGGGCTGAGGCGTTGGCCCCTCTCAAAGATGGACAGGCGCTGTACGCGCCGACGGATTCCCTCAACCAGGGGGTAGAAGCATCCGACCATACCCACGTGATCGTCTGGTCTCAGTTCGAGCACTTTCAGCAGATCGCCGCGAGTGCCCGGTTCATCTGACAGACCACCGCAGCCAGGAAACCGGTTGGCCAAGGCGTTGGCCGTCGCCAGGCCGATGGCGGACCGTGTCGGCGGAGCCAGGGTCGCCAGCGCATCGGCGGCGAGCGTTCCCGGTTGTGGCAACTGATCCGAAACACACCGCGATGGTTCACCACAAACGTCGGGGCACAGATTCGCCACACCGACCCCACCATCGTCGAGCATAACCGCACAAAACCGCCCACCGGCAACAGCCTGCTGGATTGTTCGTTTACCCGCCTTGGCCATCAGATGGCTGCCGAGTATATCGACCACCGAGTCTGCATCCGCCGGATAGTCGGCAATGAGTTGCTTTGCTTCCAAAGTATTGCGAGCCGATGCGGGGGGATTGGATTCGGAATTCATCGTCGATGCTCCAGTGCCAAAAAGTCGTTTCTCAGTTTTTCACGTTTCATTTTTTATGAACGCAGAGACGCAGAGAGCGCAGAGAAGAAGGGAGGAAGTGCACCTAACGACAACGTCTCCCCTCCCCCCATTTTCCATTTTCCATTTCCTGCGTGTTCTGCGGTGAATCATCCAGGCTAGCTATGTAGACGGGCCATTACCTCGAAGCGGCCTATGCTGAGTGTGTCACGATCCTGCACGGGGCTTCGCGCAACTCTCTTGCCGTTTAACATGGTCCCATGCGTGCTCCGCAGGTCAGTCACCACCCAACGCTTCGCCTCGAACTCCATCCGGCAGTGATGACGCGAGACCCATGGGCCGGCAAGCTGCCACAGGGCTGTTTCGCAACTGCCGATCAGGAACCTCTCCCCACCCACCGCACTACAACTCGCATCAGGTAAGCTCGGGCCGCGGATCACAATCAGTGTGATCGGGGGCTGATAGGAACCGGGCTCTTTCCCGAGGTCGGTAAGTCGCCGGAATCGCAACACGTACCCGCCCGCTTCAATACGGTCGCCGGCTTCCAACTCCTTCTCCACAACCCGTTGCTCGTTGATCAGCGTCAGCCCATCCCTGGCTACATGGGTGTACGACCAGCGCCCGTGTTGATGCCGCAGTTCCCCGTGCAGCTTGGCCAACCGCAACGAGTGCAGCAAAATCACGCAATGAGGATCGCGCCCGACGGTCACCCGTGTGTCAGCCAGCAGTTCGATAGTGTTGCCCACGTCGGTCGGGCCGGCGGTGATCGTGAGGGCGAACTCCGGGACCGGGGTGGCCATCCGCGAAGCCAGCACCCCCGCACGATCGATCCCCAGCCGCTGAGCCAACGCACAGTCGTAATCCTCCTTCTTCTCCGGATCGGTGAGCACCACCCTCGCCCGGGCGATTTGGGTTATCACATCCTGGATGGCTTCACGCATCTTGCGATCGGGGTGTTCCTGGTAGGGTTTGACCTTGCGGAATTGTTTGCGGGCTGCCTGCTCGATCCGCTCGCGGTGCGCACAGAAAATCTCCAATTCGAGAAGCTGGTAGAATTGCGGTGGGCGCTCCCCCGCGGGGAGGTCCAGAAAGTCACTATACGGATCATCCACCCAATTCAGCGACATAGCTTACTACTCCACGTCGATCTAGGGCACGGGTGGGTGGCCCATGGCTTTAGCGGTGGGCCACCCCCTACTCGATGTCGATCTCGGACACGGCGTTGGTCAGGCGGGTCAGGTCCACCTGATCGAATCCCGTATTGCGGACCAACTCGACTTCGGCGGTGGTCGAATGCTTGAGTTCCACCGCCCGAACGTGAATCCGCCCGCTGGTATCATACCGAAAGGACACCTCCACCGGCGATCCCTTGGGCAGCCCCTTCGGCAGATGGCGGATCACACATTCGCCGATCTGCGTGCAGCCGCGCGGGTCGCGCGTATCGCCTTCCAGAATCCGTAGCCGCACGATCCGCTGGTTGGCTGCTTCGGTGCCGAAAACCTTCACCCGCTCGGTCGGCAGCGGGGTGTTCTTGGGGATGATCACCGAATTGACCACCGTGTTCTCCCGAGAATCGCGCACGACCACCCCCAGCCCATGCGAGTTGACATCGGTCATCCGCACCTTCCGCGTTGCATCCACCACTTTCTGGTCGAACAGGTCGGGGACCGCGACGGTATCCGATGCAGGCTCCACGCCCACCTCCGGGGTGGTGATGGTCCTCGAACCATCCACCGCCACCGAAACCGCCGAGCTTGTGCGCATGTGCAGGATGGCTGCGTGGATGGCGGCTCCGTGAGCCACAATCTCGTCGGGTGCCTGGTCCATGTTCGGCTTTTTGCCGGAGATGCGGTTTAGCATGTCAGCCACCACCGGCATCCGCGACGCCCCACCCACCAACAGGATGTCGTCGATCCGGTCCCAGGTCAGCAGAGCGTCTTCCAGCAGGTTCTCCACCGATATCTGCGTCCGGGCAAGCAGATCGGCGGTCAACTCCTCGAGTTGCCGGCGGCTTATGGGCAGATGCAACTGCTTGCCGTACCGCTCACCCACGATCACCGTCTGCGTGCGTGAGGAGAGCGTAATCTTGGCCATCTCGCAAAAGGCTTGGATTTGGGCGAGGGACTCGGGGCTGTCGCGCAAATCGATACCATGTCTTCGCACGAACTCATCGCAAAAGTGTGTCACGAGGCGGACGTCAAAGTCAATCCCGCCCAGACGAACCTCGCCGCCGGTGGCGAGCACGTCGAGCCGTTCACCCTCGATACGGATGATGGTGACGTCAAAAGTCCCGCCGCCCAGATCGAACACCAGCGTGGTCGAGGGGGCGGTGGTGGCGATGGCTGCCAGCTCGAACCTGGTCGTGTCTCCGCCCCGGTGCAGGTATTGCCGGAATGCGTTGGCCAACGCTGCCGCCGTCGGCTCATTGATGATGTCCAGCACCTCGATCGAGGCAATGCGCCCGGCGTCCTGGGTGGCTTTTCGCCGCGCGTCCCCGAAGTAAGCCGGCACGGTGACCACCGCACCGCCGATGGACGGGATGACCGCAGTGGCGTCCCCCACCAGCTTTTTCAACACCAAAGCCGACAGCGCCTCGGGCGAGAACTCGCGCCCGCCGATGGTCTCGCGGTAGAATTTCTCTCCCATGTCGCGTTTGAAGGCGACAGCCACCCGGTTCGGCTGCTTAACCCGTGCCCGCAGGGCTTTACGGCCGACGTGCACCGTGCGGTCCGGCTCGATCAGCACGGCGCTGGGTGTGGTCAGCTCACCCTCGCGGTTGGGAATGGTCCGCACCCGCCCCCCGGAATCGACATACGCAATGGCGGAGAACGTCGTCCCCAGATCGATACCAACCACCTGATCCGATTCAATCGCCATATACCAACCGTAGGGCGGGTTTTACCCGCCTTCTTTGCTAAATCGACAGCCGCTTTAGCCCTGGGGAACACGAATCGCGTCAGGCATTCGCGTCCCCCACCGCTAAAGCGATGGGCCACCCACCACCACGGCGGGTGGAACCCGCCCTACATCTCTACCACCGGCGGGGACGCCGGTGCCACTACGGGCGATGCCACTCCTGACATCGCTCGCATAAACACACATCCTCATACCTGCCACGAGCATGAGCATGGCGGGCGGCGTCAAAGGCTGATCCTCGCCACAACTCGCCCAACGTCGCGCTGCCGAGGTTGCCCACGGGTCTTTCGGCTGCGAAGTCCTGGTCGCACAGCAACACGCCCGCGTCGGCGGTCACCATACAACGCGTGCGAATCCGGCGACAGGCTGTCCGATTCGGAGGGGTCATGTCCACCACCGAACGGTCCTCCAGTCGCCCTCCGTAACAATTGTACCCCGCCACAACTGCCCAGCCCACCTTGCGAATCCAACCATCGAAGAATTTGTCCATTTCCGCCACCGTCTCCCGACACTTGACCATCTCGGGAACCACCAACGGAGCCGCCGTCGGCGGTCGCGACGGCTGGTTTGCCGGCTTGCCATGCCGAGCAGCCACCAGACGCTCGATGTTCTTCACCACCGTCTCGAACGCATCGCTGCCATGGACCTTCGCGTAAGTCTCACGGCAGGCTGCATCGAGCGTTATGCTGACCACGTCGACCTCATGGCGGATAATGGTCTCGATAGCTTCGTCGGCCAGGGCGATTCCGTTGGTGCGCAGGGCAATCCCGTAAATCCCCGCTTCCCGCAACACGCCCAGAATCTCGTCCAGCCGCGGATGCAACAACGGCTCACCGAAACCACCCAGAACCACCAGCGAATCATCGTAAGCCGCCAACTCCGCCGCGATTCGCCGCACCACGTCCACCTCGATAGGACCGCGTTGACCAACCAGATGGGTGGCCCATCGCTTTAGCGGTGGGGGACACGAATGATTCGCCGATTCGTGTCCCCCACGGCTAAAGCCATGGGCCACCCCGCCATCGGCACATGCGTTACGGCGCACTTGCGCCCCACGCGGTCGCAGGATGGTTGAGCCCAACTGATCCTCCGTGGTCAATTCGATCTCAACTTCGCGGGGCAACTCGGGCACATGCTCAGCCTCCTGGGCGATGAGCCAACGCCCAACCGTTTCAGCGTTCGGGTCCGGATGCGCCTCCAGGCATCGACGAATTCGCTCTGTCGAACGCCGGGTGTCCGCGATCAGTCGGTCGCCGGCATGTCGCAAGGACTCGCACACCTGGAAGCAGCACTTCCGCGTCGCCAGATCGGCCCCGGGCGTATCCGGCTTATAGCTCATGGTCCAGCCGGGCGGCACACACTTCTCCGCCAACTCCCGCAGAAGCTCGCTTTGGAAGATGGTTCCGGTAAGCCCCGGCGGAGCCTGGGCAAAAGTCATCCGCATCTCGTCGGACACGCTGCAAAAATGCTCGACCATCGCGTCAGCCAGCTCCGGATCGATCAGCGGAGCCGCCGCCGGCAAAAAGAAAACCGCGTCGGCGGACTCTTGCTTGACCAGCCCCGCCAATAGCGGAGGGTTGACGTACTCGTCCATCGCCGTCGCTCCGCCGATACCGCCACGCCAGCCGTCCAGCGACCACTTGCGAGCCACACGGATCAGTCGCCGATGCGGTGCACACCCGGCTTCGTGCTTGCGCAAAAGCGCCGAAGTCCCCTCCAATAGTTTCATCGCCCGCGCGTACTGGTCGGACGGAATCAGCACGTAGACCCCCTGCAAGCGCTTGCACCGCGTCAGCCGCCGGACCGTCATACCCAGCACCGTGTCATCGCCCAGAGGCTCTGCCATGCGGCTGACGGTCCCCAACGGCGTGGTCTCCAGATCGGCATCGAGGGCGGCGATGACTTTCATGATGGGCCTCCCCTGGGGCGAACCTGCCCGAAACGGTCGAGAGCGGTGGAAAGAATCTCCTCCGCCACATCAGCCCCCTCGACGGTGGCTTTGACGTATTCCAGGTCCCGGGCGAGTTGGCGGCTGGCCCGCTCCGCACCGGTCACACCCGAGATGTCCAGCTTGCGGTCCGCAGTGAAGCGACGCAACTCCGACAGTTGCGAGAGTGTGTTGATAATCGCATAGCCACGCGATGAGTCGTTAAGCCGGGTACGCAACTCATCCACCCGCGCCAATCGGCGGTTGAAACGTTCGGGGCGGCTGGTCAATTTCTGCAACTCACCCAGCACGTTGATCGTCTCTTGGCAGATGCTCTTCACCTCGCGCACTTCTTCGAGGCGTTTGGCAAGTTTCGCCATGGCAGGCTTCAGCCGCGAATCGTCGAACCACTTCACCGCACGCCGAAAAGCGAAGCATTCCGCCGGCAACGGCTCGGTGCAGAAACGCTCGAGGGCCTCACCCAGCGACATGATTTGCGTACCACGGATATGGGCTCCGCCTTCGGTGGCGTTGATCACCCGCATCGAGGCACCGGACAGGTCCTTCTCGAACTGCTCCAGGTAGGTGAATAACAGCTCGTCGGTGTAGATTTCCTGGCCGGTCTGGTCCTTGATCTTGCGTAGAATGCTGCGGCTTCGCACCAGCCGCTCCCACTCGCGCATCTCCATGGTGTTGAAGCGGTTGATTTCGCTCCGCCAGGACTGGTGCATCTCGACCCCGGGCACATAGTACACATGCCCGGTATATGCCAGGTCCTGCCCGATAAAGATAATGGGGTCGCAGCCGAGATAGCGTAGGAAATAGAATGCCAGATGTGCGACGGTCGCGCCGGCCGGCAGACCCGCCCGCCCCGCCAGTTGCTTGCCGACCAGCAGGTGGGCGAAGTCGTTGTCCAACAGCGATACTGGGCCTGGATAGGCGTCCACCACGTGCCAGGTGGCTTTGGGTTCGGCGATCAGGTGCACGTCGGACAGGTCGCCGATGTCCTCGAAGTATCGCTTGGAGATTTCGTGATAGTCGAGGCTGGTGACGAAGTCCGGCCTGATACCATGCTGTAGCAGTGGTTTCAGGACGGTTTGGACCGCACAGATCACCGCCCGGCCTTTGGCTTGGGGCAGCAAGTGGATATTCTTGCGCAGGCTAGGCCCGGCGGAGACGATGATGGCTGGGCGACCCTGGAACGCCTGTTGAAAGATGCTGATCGGCGGCGTGCACAGGTAGGTGGCCAGGTTGTTGGCTACGTTTCGCCCGGTGATCTTCGAGTTGGAGACCAGGGTGACCAGCGACATCCGCACGTAGGTGACAAAGTCGGTCAGCAGCTCGCGAACCCGCGAGTGGAACTCGCCGCTGATCTGCTGCGAGGGCGGGTGCAGCAGGAACTGTGCCCCGAGCATCATCAGCGCGTTGTGCGGCTGCATGCGGGTGTGCAGACGGCCTTTGTCCTCGGAAGTCAGGATCACCAGCCGCCGCGAGGCGATGGCTTTGGTCAAATCAACGCAACACAGTGCGGTGGCTAACAGCGGTAGCGACGGTTCACTGACCACGATCACCGCGTCCCCTTTCAGGCGGACGTGGAGGGCTGCAATGTCGTACCCCAGCCCGAACCCGCCGATGAAGAAGCAGAACTTGTCCTCCAGCGGGACCGCGTCGATCCGTTTCTTAGCCTCCTTCACCGGATCGTAGCGGCTGGCCAGGTGGCACTTGCGCCCATCGGTGGTCTGCATGGCTACGGTCCAGTGCCCTGAGCGGGTTGGTTCCAGGGGCAGCCGTTCGTCGTCGTCGATCTCATCAAGTTGGATCGCCAGCTCCGGGTCCACGCGCCACAATTGGGTCATGTTCTTGAGGAACAAGGCGTTGCGGGAATCTGTTTGTAAGGGCGTTTCTGTCATCCTGTCCCCAGCGTTCCCCTGCCCAGGCTCTTGCATCGAAGTGCGGGATGCCCTTCGGCAAGACCTTACCCTCTCCGCCGTCGCCGACGATTATCCATCGCACTCCGCGAACGTCAATCCACAGCGTTTAGCGGCGTAGTATGGCAGCGCCAGTCCCGTTTTCGGCGAGACAGTTT
>JAGLWJ010000156.1 GCA_023133475.1 Phycisphaerae bacterium
TCGCTCATTGCTCCGCGAAGCTCCACCAACCGCGCTATTCAAGAAGGCGGGTAAAACCCGCCTTACAGACGTAGGGTGGGTGGAACCTCGCGGAGCGAGGTGGAACCCACCAGCCGGAAACGAGCCCAAAGTCCAGAATCCCGTTGGTTTCTGACTTTGGACCCTGGACTAGGGACTTATTAGCCGGCGTGGTGGGTTCCACCTCGCTCTGCGAGGTTCCACCCAACCCTACGTCCGTCCCCATTTTCTTCGTGGGCATATCTATGGGGTATTTACCGACGGGTTTGGTGCCCTGAAATGTCGATAAGCACTTATGCAGACGAAGCATGCTTCTCACCCGGCACAAACGGCGGCATGCTTGCATGATGCGAACAGGAGAACCACAGTCCATGTCTACTCACAACAAAACAACTCACCTGCTGGTGGTTGATGACGATGCAGCCTTTTCCCGATTGCTGGAGCGCACCTTGCAGAACGCTGGATACCACGTCACCTGTGCCCAGTCCGGCGAAATGGGGCTGGAAATGCTGGCGGAGGCCCCGATCAATCTGGTGCTGTTGGACATTCGCATGGAGGGAATCGACGGGTTCGAGACTTGTCGTCGCATCAAATCCAACCCCGCTTTTGCCCAAATCCCGGTGGTTTTCATGACGGCTGAAGCACGCAGCACAGCCATGCTCGCCCAGGCGATAAGTGCCGGAGGCTCCGACTACCTCACCAAACCCCTGTCCCGAGTGGATGTTTTGGCTCGAGTTCGTGGTCTGATCCAACGCCAAATGGAGTCTTTATGGTTTAAGCAATTTGACGCCGAGGATCAGCCTACCGGATTGCCCGGGAGGAACTATCTTAGAACGCGGATCGAGGAGGAACTGTCCGAATGCGGGCGGTTCAATACGCCCGTCAGCCTGGTGCTTGTCGGATTCGAGGGCTTGGAGGAGGTGTACACCAGGCATGATTCCGAGGTGGGTGAGGCGTGTGTGAGGCGTGCCGCTCTCTTGCTGGGATCGGTGTCCAGCCGGCACGATGTGGTGGCTCGTCTGGGCCAGTCGAGCTTTGGCATGTTGTTGCCCCGCGTGAACCTGCATGGAGCGGCGATGGCGGTTCGGCGGATGGAGGAAATCTGGCGACTGACCGAGCTGCCGACCAGTGAAACCGAATCGTCTATTACCCCGCACTTCGCTGCGGAGGGGCACGACGGGCCCTCCACCCTACCGAGCGGGGCGGACCTGCTCAAACATGCCGGCAAGGCTCTCGAACTCGCCAAACAAACCGGCATGCCCATTATCGGAACCGCCAACTCTGCCGCCGTGGCATCACTTCTCTGAGAGCACAGAGGTGTAGGGCGGGTGGAACCCGCCCTACATCCGAATGGTGGGTTCCACCTCCACCTCCACCCCTACACCTCGGCATTGGCATGGGCTATACTGTGCACGCCTCGCGGTATGGGGCAGCGGATGGTGAGAAGAGTATCACGACTTGCTGTGAACGAAAGGATTCCTGCAATGAAAACGATCTTGGCATTACTGTTGATAGCGCTCGGGTTGCCGTTGGCTGCGGGTTGCGACGCGGTGGGCAACATTCTGGCTCCTGATACGGTGACCGTCTCGCTGGTCAATGGCACCGGTTATGACGTAGGAGTTCAGTTGTTCATCTACGACAACCAGGATATCCTGGAAGTCATCCTCACCGAGTTGGGCAGTGAGCTGAACTATACGATCCCAGCCGGCGAAACCACGACGTTCACCCGCGATTGCGACGATTTGCAGGCCATCATTATCGAGGAGGCAGAGCTGCGCGTCCTGGGCAGCCTTGGCCCGGAGGCCGGCACCGACGTGTTGCGCGACGGTGACGACTTTCACTGTGGAGACCATATCATCTTCACGTTTACGTCGACGGACATCACCGATCTGGATGTTGCAGTGACGGTTCCCTAGCAAACTCCAGACCCTCATAAACGAGAATTTTCAGACATGACTCATTCGTTCAGACTATCGGCACGATTGATTTTGGCTTTGGTTGTGGTGTTGCCGCTTAGCGGTTGTGGGGACGGCAGCAAGAAGAGCAAAATCTGGGTTTACCATTATCCGGACTTTTACGTGTCGCAGCTCAAGCGTGTGGCGGTGCTGCCCTTCGGCAACCGCACCAGGGCCCACGGCGTCGGCGAGAGCATCAGCGACAAGGTGTCAGCCGTCCTGACCAACAACGGCACCTACGAGGTGTATACCCGCCAACACCTACAGGACGTGCTCAAGGAGCATGACGCCGCCGCCTCGGGGCTGATCGAGCCGGACCTGGCCATGAGAATCGGCAAGCGCAAATCGGTGCAGGCATTGGTCTGCGGGGCTTGCAGCCGCTACGAGACCGCGACCCGCAACGAAACCCGCTACAATAATGTGCCGGTCTATGGCATCAACGCCAAGGGCAAAAAGGTCATCACCGGCTGGAGGAAAGTCCCTTATGTCTGGACCAGGCACGATGCGTTCGCTGAGTGCCAAGTGCATGTTATCGACGCGGTCACCGGCCGGCAGATCGCCGCGGTGTATGACCCGTCCAATATCTGGGCCGGCGGCAGCCCGCCGAAATACCAGCCGGCGGACCTGCTGCGCATGGCCCAGGACGATCAAGTTGCCCGTATCGTCAAGGCCATCGCCGTGACCCGCACTCGCGTCAAGCTCAAGGGCACGGTGCTCAAGACCGCCACCGGGCTATATGACCAGAAGTGGGACTGGCAAAAGCACCTCACGCCCGAGGATAAGCAATTCAGCGTGGTGGTCAGGTTGCCGTCGGAGGCGGATCGAAACAACTTCAAAATCACCATCGTGCCCAAGGGCGAGCGAGTGGTTGTGGCGGAAGAGAAGTTCGTCTGGGACAAGAAGTACGCTCGTCGCGGATATGCTTTCAAGATAAAACCGATCATCGACCAGCACGGTTTCGGCGAATATCAAGCCAAGCTCTACTCCGGCCCCGAACCTATCGCCCGGTACAACTTCGAGATCGTCGAAGAGCGATGAGAGGAATGGAGAATTGAGAATGGAGAATTGAGAATGGAGAAAATGGGGGGATGGGAACGTTGTAGGGCGGGTTTCACCCGCCTTCCTGGCACGGCGCGGTGGGTGGAACCCGCCCTACATCTGTGATTACGCCGTTTTCTCCATTTTCACGCTCCACGCTCCCCTTCGGGTCGCCGCTAAACGTTGCGGACCCCGAACGTCGGGTCTGCGGACCCGACCTGCAGACTCAGTCGGTGCGGTGGGTTGCGCTTCGCTCCGCGAAGCTCCACCCACCCTACGAAACCAGTTGTCTCCCGAAAGCGTGGGCTTGTTTGACCAGACTTTCGTCGGAACGGATGCTCTCGGGGTCCACCACGTTGGTGGCGAGAAAACAACCTAACCAGGTGGTTTTGCTGAACTCCGCCATTCGCCGGCAGACTTCGCCCACAAGGTCAGCCCCGTCGTGCTCCCCGCCGCCGGCGGTGACGACCGCCGCCATCCGCCGACCTTCGAGCAAAGCATGCACACTCTGGTCACTGAACTTGAACAGGCAATAGAAGCGATCCATGGCTATCTTCAGCAACCACGACGGCGACCAACAAAACACCGGGGTGGCCAAGACAATCACATCGGCGTCCAGAGCCTTCTGCAAAACCGGCCTCATGTCGTCGTCGATGACACATCCGGGCTCGTCGGTGCTGCTCTGGCACCCATGGCATTCCAGGCACCCGCTCAGGTTCTTCAACTCGGACAGGTGAACCACTTCGGTCTGGGCACCACTTTGCCGGGCGGCTTCCAGAACGAAATCCAACACCGTGCGGGTGTTGCTGTTGGCTCGCGGACTACCCTGAATCGCTAAAAGCTTCATGATACGCCTGCCTCCTATCTGAGAAACTCTTTCGTGATAAATCCCTGGGCTGATCGCCATTGGTCGGCGGCTTTTTGGAAATCCACCGTCATGGACGGCACATCTTGAGGGCCTTTGACCCGGGGTGCAACAGTGTTGGCACTATTGAGCGGTATCTGGGCTGATGGCCCTCGCGCCAGCATCGCCTCGACCTCCGGCGACAAAAGGTAGTCGATGAGCAGATCGGCTTCTCGCGGGTTCGGCGAGTTCCTGATCGCCGCCAGGGTGTTGGGAATAAACAGAACACCCACGCCATCAGCCTCCGTATCGGGGTATACAATTCGCACGGGTCGGCCTGCTTCAACCTCGATGATGGCATCGTCGGTGTCGGTCCAGGCGAAGGCCAGGGTCCCATTAGCCACCTTCACGGCACAGGACTTGTTCCCCGACTCGATGTGCACGCCGTTGGCCTTTAACCCCGACAGATATTCCCTGGCCTTTTCTTCGCCGAGGGCCTGAAACAGACAGGCGACGTGTGAGGCGGTGGTGCCCGCCACTGGCTTGGCGATCCCGATTTCGCCTTTCCACTCGGGGCGGAGCAGGTCATACATCGAGCGTGGGGTCTCATCCTCCTTGACCCGGTCCGTGTTCACGATCAGCACCCGTGCCCGGGCGGCGAATCCGTGCCACATGCCATCAGCGGATTTGAAACGCTTCGGATAGCCCGAAGCGTTCGGCGGACGGGCAGGCCTAAGCAAACCTTCCTTGCTCAACAACAGCGTATTGAGAATCTCATTATTCCAGAATACGTCGCACCGCGGGCGCTTCCGCTCTGCCCGGATGCGGTTCACCAACCCGACCGTCTTGGTGGACTCGGTGTCATAAACCACCCGGGGCTTGATTCCGGTCCGCCGCTCAAACTTAGCCAGAATCGGTTCCGAGAAGGAACGGTCCAGGGCGGTATAAACCACCACCTGACGGGTAGCGGGTTCCTCCTGACGTCGGCAACCGCTGGGGCAAGAGCACACCAACCCCAACAAAACCCCGATCAGTCCCGCTGATGCAGCAATCGAACCAGTACGCTCCATGGAATCACCATCACAAAAATAACCAACAGGCAGATAGTAGCAGCCTGCCCACTCAGCCCATAATGCACCAGCGTAAAGAAACGGACCGAAAGAGGCAAGACGATCGGCTGAGAAAGCAGCACCGAGGCGGTCAATTCACCGCAGACCAGTATGACCATAGCCACCCCCGCCAATGCCAGAAAACGGTGCGACATAGGCCAGAACAGCCGGCGGTGCAGACCGGCGAGATTGCAACCGTCAATCCGGGCAGCCTCACGCAGATCACGCGAGACGCTCATAAACCCCGGCGAGGCAATGAGCATCCCCAGCGGAAGCCAACGAAGCGTCTGCCCGAAAACCGGCAAGAAAAACGAATCGCACAACCGCCCCAGCCAGCCCGGTTGATTCAGAATCTCAAGCAAGGCAATAGCCAAACAAGGCGTGGGCAAAGCCAACAGCAATACCAAAGCCCATCGCAACCCCTGTGCCCGGCGTCCGGCGGCTATCGCAAGGTCGCCGGCCCCCAGTACGATGGACATGATCGCCAGCGCACTGGCCCCCGCCAGCAGGCTCGAATCCCACAACTCCGGGCACAGCTTACCCACCCCCCGCCAAAACTGGCCCACTGACTCGACTTCTCCCATCAGCCAGACCACCGGCATCAGGATCATGACACCCAGCAACAAAAGCAACGCCGACCACAAAGGCCAACGCCAGCGCCCCAGCCGAATCATGTGTGGTGGCCGGCGCCCGGCTTGCTCGACGTGCAGGTCCACCCGACGAGCCGCACGGGCCACCCCCAACACCAACACGCCAAACAACGCCACATACGGGACAACAACCAGCGCCTGAGCCGACGCCGAACGTGAAAGCTGAAACGTCACGTAAACTTCTTCTGCGAGAGTCCGTATCGCCAACAGATCGCTCACGGCGATGTCCGTTGCGGAGACCCACGTTTGAATAACCGCAACCCCAAGGATGCTCCAAAGAATCAACGACGGATCGAGCCGCAGGCACACCCGAGCCCAACCGGCATCCAGCGCCGCCGCCTCCTCGATGTTCCCGTCGATGCCCCGGTAGCCCACGCCCAGCAAGACAATCGCCAAAGGGATGCCAAGCCACCCGTGGATCACCCCAGCCATGAAAGCGTTGCCCTCCCAGGCCCGCGTCCCAATCAGTGAGAGGATGGCTGATGCGCTCACGAAAACGGGCAAGCACGCCGGCAGCAGCAGACCACCGGTGAACCACCGCCGTGCGGGCAGGTCCGTGCGGAACAACAGGAACGCAACGGGGATAGCCACCACCAGGCTGAGCGATGCCGCCGTGCCGCTGACCACGAACGTGTTCCACACCAGCGTGGGCCAACTGCTCAGTTCCGCCCACCACGAAAAGACCGCACCACCCTCCCCGGCGGATGCCGGCTGCAACGGGCGGGCGACCCAATAAGCCATCAACCCCAAACCGCAACCGACAATCAGGATTCGGGAGCAGCCGATCCACACCATCAGGATCACATCGACCAGCCGCGAAGCTGTGCTTGCCCAACGTGCCCTTACAAACATGAATCGGCTCCCTTACAAAATGGCGGTGTACGCTATACCTGCTCACCCTGCCGGGGTCAATCGCGCGGGTGGGGGCAAGGCTGTAGGGCGGGTTCCACCCGCCTTCTCGGCATGGCGTGGCGGGTGGAACCCGCCCTACATCTCGAAAGCAAACGGGAGCATGGCTTGCTTATCATGGACGAAGTGGAGAAGACCGAGGACCGCCGCTTCGTGAAACGGCTGGAAAGCGCATAAAAACAAGGAGGTAACGCTGTCGGAGCCACCCGAGAGCAGCCCCTAAGCCGAACCTCCAATAGGCAGTATCGGCGGTGGAAGACCGGAAGTCAAGGGCTTTGGCAAGGCTGTAGGGCGGGTTCCACCCGCCTTCTCGGCATGGCATGGCGGGTGGAACCCGCCCTACATCTATTCCCCATTCATATGGACCGTCGAGAACTTGTTCGATTGGGAACCTGAGAGTACAAGACAGCCATGAGCGGAAGCTTTGAACTGTTCGATCATACCGCGGATGTTGGGATTCGCGTCAGCGCGGACACCTCGGCAGAACTGGTCCGCGCCGCCGGCGAGGGTCTCTATGCGGTCATCGGCGAACTGGAGACCACCGGTGATCCGCAGGCGGTCCGACTCGAGTTCTCCGCCGACGAACGCGCCATTCTCTTGCGCGATTATCTGGCGGAGTTGTTGGTGCTCTTTGAATGCGAGCAGCGTATCGCAGCCGACGTCGAGGTCACGGTTTTCGATGAGAAATGCCTTGGCGTGATCGGGCAAATGGCGGTCGTGGACAAGGCACGCTCCGTTTTTTTTGGCGAAGTCAAGGCGATAACCTATCATGAGCTTGCGGTTCGCCGCACCGAAAACGGTTACGAAGCCACCTTCATTGTGGATGTCTGAGCATGGGAAACGAATACACCGGCCCACTCGAACGGATTAACGACTTCAGTTGGCGGATTCCCCGCAGCTACAAACCGGGCATGCGCGTGGACGGGATCATCTACGCCGATGACGTGTTGATGAACACCATCAAGCAGGACAAATCGCTCGAGCAGGTGGCCAATGTCGCCTGCCTGCCCGGCATCGTGAAGTATTCGCTGGCTATGCCCGACATTCACTGGGGCTACGGGTTTTGCATCGGCGGGGTGGCAGCCACTGACCCCGAGCAGGGCGGGGTGATCAGCCCCGGCGGTGTCGGATACGACATCAACTGCGGAGTGCGGCTGATCCGCACCAACCTGACCCTCAAAGATATTGACCCGCACCGTTCACGCCTGGTCGATCGGATGTTCGAGATCGTTCCTTGCGGTGTCGGCCGCACTGGTAAGATCAAGTTCAAAGGCGGCGAACTGAAGCGGCTGATGGAGCAGGGATCGCCTTACGTGGTCAAGCGCGGTTTCGGTTGGGATTCGGACATCGAAGCCACCGAAGCCGGCGGGGCCTTGCCCGATGCCCGCCCGGACTATGTCTCCAAGCGTGCCTACGAACGCGGTGCGGGCCAATGCGGGACCCTCGGCAGCGGCAACCATTTCATGGAGGTGCAGGTGGTTGACCAGGTGGACGATCCCAAGGCGGCGGAGGCGATGGGGTTGGCCAAGGGTAACATTGCCGTGATGATCCATTCGGGCTCGCGTGGTCTGGGCTATCAGGTCTGTGACGATGCCCTCAAGGACCTACGTGACACGCCGCGCAAATACGGGATCGAGCTTCCCGACAAGCAACTGGTGTGTGCTCCGGTTCGCTCCCCGGAAGGCGAGCGTTATTTTGGGGCTATGCGTGCGGCGGCAAATTTTGCGTGGTGCAATCGGCAGATCATGACCCACCTCGCCAGGCAGGTATTCGAGGAGGTCTTTGCCCGGTCGGCGGAGCAGTTGGGCATGGCTTTGATCTACGACGTGGCTCACAACATCGCCAAGACGGAGACGCACCAGATTGACGGCAAGGCCTTGGAGCTTTGCGTGCATCGCAAGGGAGCCACGCGAGCTTTTCCGCCCGGGCATCCGGAGCTGCCCCCGCGCTACCGCGCCATAGGCCAACCCGTCCTGGTCCCCGGCGACATGGGGCGGTTCAGCTACGTTCTGGTGGGTCAGCCGCCCGCCATGGAACTCACCTTTGGAAGCTGTTGTCATGGAGCCGGTCGGCTCATGTCGCGTGGGGCAGCCATCCGAGCCAGCAAGGGGCGTTCGATTCGCAAGGAGTTGCTCGAACGTGGCGTGATCGCCCGGGCCCGCGGGCGCACCGGTCTCGATGAAGAGCAACCCGAAGCCTACAAAGACGTGCTCGAAGTGGTAAACGCCGTCCACAACTCGGGCATCAGCAAGCGGGTGGCACGTTTGAAGCCCATCGTGGTGATCAAGGGGTAGGGCGGGTTCCACCCGCCATTCAGTTGTAGGGCGGGTTTCACCCGCCGCTCCGCTGGGGAAGGCGGGTGGAACCCGCCCTACGACCGAACGGCGGGTGGAACCCGCCCTACGTTGCTTGAAACTGTTCCGGATGGCTGATAGCGTGCTCACGTTCGTTGTGAGATGGTTGTGATAAAAGGGAGTCGTCATGGACCGAGCAGAAGGCATCGAGAAACTGTGTATCGACACTATCCGGACGCTGGCGATGGACGCCGTGCAGCAGGCCAACTCGGGGCATCCCGGTGCGGCTATCGCCATGGCACCGGTGGCGTATGGGCTGTTTGCCCGCTACCTGCGTTTCGACCCCGCCCACCCGGATTGGCCTGATCGTGACCGCTTCGTGTTGTCTGCCGGTCATGCCTCCATGCTGCTGTATGGGGCGTTGCACCTGAGCGGCTACGATCTCTCGTTGGAGGACATCAAGAGTTTTCGCCGGTTGCACAGCAAGACTCCGGGTCATCCGGAATTGGGTGCGGCTCCCGGCGTGGAGACCACCACCGGCCCACTGGGTCAGGGGGCAGGAGCCAGTGTGGGGATGGCCATCGCCCGGAAGTGGCTGGCGGACTACTTCAATCGCTCGAACCACCAGCTCGTCAACTATCGCATCTTCGCGTTGCTGGGTGACGGGTGCATGATGGAGGGGGTCACCGCTGAGTCCGCTTCGCTGGCTGGTCATCTGGGCCTGAACAACCTGGTCTGGATTTATGACAACAACGAGATCACCATCGACGGCCCCACCTCGATCACCTACAGCGACGACGTCGTCAGGCGTTTCGAGGCTTACGGGTGGCGGGTGCACCGGGTGGATGATGTGAACGATTTCGAGGCGTTGTGCGGTGGATTGGACTGGGCGGTGGCTGAGTCGGATCAGCCTTCGCTGCTCGTCGTGGACAGCGTGATCGGTTACGGCGCCCCCACCCGCGCGGGGACTTCCAAGGCTCATGGCGAACCGCTCGGCGAGGACGAAATCGCCGGCGCAAAAAGGCACTATGGCTGGGACCCGGGCAAAAAGTTCTTCATCCCCGAGGCGGTGCACACACACATGACCGAACCGTGCAAAGCACGAGGGCGGGATTTGCACGCGGGATGGGCTGCTCGTTTCGAGGCTTACGCCAGAGATTATCCAGACCTGGCGGACCAGTGGCAAACGATGCAACGCGGCGAACTGCCCACCGCCTGGGACAAGGACATCCCCATCTTTGAACCCGACCGCAAGGGGTTAGCCACACGCACCTCGGGCGGTAAAGTGTTGAATGCGATAGCCGGGCGGGTCCCCTGGCTGATGGGCGGGGCGGCGGACCTGGCAGCCTCGACCAAGACCCGCATCGCCGACGGCGGCGATTTCGCAAAGGGCCAGTGGGGTGGGCGGAACCTGAACTTCGGGGTCCGCGAGCACGCCATGGCGGCGGTGGCTAATGGGATGACGTTGTCCAGGCTGCGGGCTTATGCCTCGAGCTTCCTGACGTTCGCGGATTATTGTCGCCCTTCGATACGTCTTTCGGCGCTTATGGGGCTGCCGGTGATCTACGTTTTCACGCACGATAGCATCGGGGTTGGCGAGGACGGCCCCACTCATCAGCCGGTGGAGCATCTGGCAGCGTTGCGGGCCATCCCAGGCCTGGACGTGTATCGCCCTTGCGATGCGAGCGAAACCGCCGAAACGTGGCGGCAGGCTTTGCAGACAACCGATCACCCCGTCCTGCTCGCGCTGACCCGGCAGAACCTCCCGACGCTCGACCGGGGCGAATACGGTTCCGCAAGTGGAGTGATTCGCGGGGCCTATGTGTTGGCAGATTGCGACGGACAGCCCGACCTCATAATCCTGGCGACCGGTTCGGAGGTGCATTTGGCGCTTCGGGCGTACAAGGTTCTTACGGCTGAGGGTGTGCGGGTGAGGGTGGTGAGTATGCCGTGCTGGGAGGCATTCGAGCGGCAGGAGCCCGCCTACCGTAATGAAGTGCTCCCGCCGGAGGTGAAAGCCCGCGTTGCAGTCGAAGCCGGCGTGCCGCTGGGCTGGCATCGCTATGTGGGTTCGGAGGGAGCTATTGTCGCCTTGGGGACGTTCGGCGAGTCGGCACCAGCCGGCGCACTGATGGAGCATTTCGGCTTTGAGGTTGAACACTTGGTGGAAGTTTGCCGCAAAGTCATGTCGTCGCTGAAAAGGGGGTCACAGAGCCCGAGCGAGGCATTTGATGGAATTTCGACTATGAACCCAGTTATTGCGAAGATTGCTAAGTTGGGGCAGTCAATCTGGTATGACAACATTCGGCGTAGTGTGCTCACTTCCGGGCAGTTGCAAGCCCTCATCGACCGCGGTGTCACTGGAGTGACATCCAACCCGACCATTTTCAAGAAAGCCATCGCCGACAGTGATGATTATCAGGCCGACCTGGGCCGGCTAAGCGAAGGTGCCGACGGCGCCATGGAGGTTTACGAGGTTTTGGCGTTTGAGGATATTCGTCGGGCGTGCGATTTGCTTTTGCCGGTCTACGAGCGTAGCGAGCGTCGTGATGGTTTTGTAAGTATCGAGGTGCACCCGGCGTTGGCGGACGACGCGGCGGGCACGATCGCCGAAGCCAAGCGGATTTTCGCCGCAATCGATCGGCCTAACGCGATGATTAAAATCCCCGCGACCGAAGCGGGGATGCCGGCCATCGAGGCGACCATCGCCGAGGGCATCAACGTCAACGTGACCCTGATCTTTTCAACGGCGGTGTATCATTCGGTGATTGGAGCCTATCTGGCTGGTTTGGAGCAATTCATCGCCGGTGGTGGGGATGCGGCGTCGGTGGCGTCGGTGGCGTCTTTCTTTGTCAGCCGCTTGGACACGCTGGTGGATAAGCTGCTTGGGGAAAAGATCGATGCGGGGCAGAGCGATTTGTCTGTGCTATTGGGTGCGGCTGCGGTGGCCAATACGAAGCTTGCTTACCGCATTTACAAGCAGGAGTTTGCCACCTCACGCTTCGCCGCGTTACAGGCCAAGGGTGCACGAGTGCAGCGCCCGCTGTGGGCCAGCACCAGCACCAAGAACCCCAAGTACCACGACCTGCTGTACGTGGACAACCTCATCGGGCCTGACACGGTCAACACCGTCCCCCCCGCCACCCTGGACGCCCTTTGCGATCACGGCAAAGCCGAGCTCACGTTGGAGCAGGACCTGCCGGCTGCTCGCGATATTCTGTGGCAGTTGGAGCAGGCCGGCATCGCCATGCCGGAAGTGACCGAGCAACTGAAAGTCGAGGGCGTCAAGGCATTTGCGGATTCCTTCGACCAACTCATCACCGCGATCGAGTCAAAGCTGCCGGGGTGATCGTGCTCGCGTGTGGAATTGTAGGGCGGGTTTTACCCGCCTTCCCGGACTATGGCGTAAGATGGAGCTTGGCCATG
>JAGLWJ010000157.1 GCA_023133475.1 Phycisphaerae bacterium
CCAATCGCACAGCGGCGGCGAGCGCTATGGCGGCGGTTTCGATGCGGAGCACCGCCACACCGAGAGATACCGGCAGAAGACCTGCGGCGCAGGCGGTTTGGAATTCTTCCACGGTGAATCCCCCTTCCGGGCCGACCCAGACCGCCAGGTGTGTCAACGGCCGGCTATCGCGTAGGGCATCCGCCAGCGGTCTGGCGTCCGGGTGGGGGGAAGCTATCAGATTCAATGCCGTGGGGTGGCGTGCCTCGATGGACCGATAAAACGCCACCGGCGGCGATATTTGCGGAAGCCACGCTTGACGTGATTGTTTGCACGCCTCGACGGCATAGCGATGCCAGCGTGAAACGGCGGTCGCGTCGGGTTTGACCACGCTTCGCTCGGTGATTAGCGGCTGGATGGTGTTAACCCCCAGTTCGGTGCATTTCTCGACCAGCATGTGCCGACGGTCGCCCTTGGGCACTGCAACGTACAGGTCCAGGATTGGATAAGGTTGGGAGATGCGAACCCTTGGGGCAGCCACCTCGACGCAAACGGACTTCCGAGCCACCCTGCTGATCGTAGCCTCCGCCACCGTGCCTTGGCCATCGAAAAGTTCGAGCGTTTCGCCGACCCGCATACGCAGAACCGAGGCGATATGGTGCGATTCTTCCGGGGAGAGGTCGCATCTGCCTGAACGAATCTGTTCACAAAAACAACGGTGCACGATCACCAGCACATTATCGCTCTCCACTGCGGTTCAACAACCTGCACACCAGGGACGTTTCTTCCGAAAACCCTGGTAGGGGAAGAAGAAATGGAGAATGGAGAATTGAGAATGGAGAAAATGGAAAATGTGGGGATGAGGAACGAAAAAGCGAAAATGTTGCCAAGTCAGCATTCTCCATTCTCCATTCTCCATTTCCCCCGCTATGGTGATGACTGATAACCCTTCCGACAAACCGTCAAACGAGTCTGCTCCCGACGCGATGCCTTCGGAGGGCATTGAAGCGGTTTTGTCCAAGGTGTCCGACTTGGCGGATCATCTCGGGGAAGAAGTTGGCACCTCGTCAAACCGTGCAGGTTTACCCGCAGAGGGTGCGGCGCCCCCCGGCAGCCAATCCACCGAGGGCGACGAGATAAACACCCAAATCGAGCAAGTCGAGCAGCATCTTGCCGACACGCAAGCAGAGTTGGGTGAAATTCCGGAGCAAGAGGAACTGCCGGGTGAGAAGATGAACTACATGGCGGCCGCCACCGCCCTCGGAGACCTCTCGCCGGATCCCGCGGAACCGGAGGAGCAGCCACCCAGCCCGGATGAACCGCGGCAACCGCCAAGCGAATCCGCCTCCCACGATGCTCCCGCCTCCCCCGATACCAGTAAATCCAGCGGGAAGGTTATCAAACTCGGCAAGCCAAAGTCGAAGCAGGCGGTAGAGGAAAAGCAGGCGGAAAAAGAGGACTCCCCGCCACCAGCCGCGGATGACTTCGGAGCCTCCGGTTACGACGTCGGTGATCTGTCCGACGTCGGCGATCTGTCCGACACCGGCAACCTCCCCAGCCTCGACGAATCCTCCACCCCGGATTTGGAGCCTGAGAAAGAACAGCGGAAGGTGGACGTTTCTGTCGCTCCCACCCCACCAACCGCTCTTACACCAGTCACCGAGGCAATCTGCACCACTTTGGAGATTATCGATACCCCATTTCGCCCCGTAAATGTCCGGCTGCGACGGATTATCGGGTGGGCTGCTTTGGCGATATTGTTTGCGGCTGTAGTTGTTTTCGTGCTCTCATTTTGAGTCTGTAGGGTGGGTGGAACCTCGCGGAGCGAGGTGGAACCCACCAACCGGCGTGGTGGGTTGCGCCCGCCTACGGCGTGCTCCACCCACCCTACCTGCTACTCAATCACGGACCTGCATGGCCGAAAGGCTCTGTGATGCTTCCTATCGCGGCGGCATTGCGCAGGGCGATCAGCACCGTGACGACCGCACCAATCAAGAAGGCGGGTAAAACCCGCCCTACAGTTGCGGCAACCGGCTTGACTCATCCCCGGCATACGTCTAATAACCAGCAGTATGATTCTTCATGCCTGCCGTGTGGGCGGATTTGCCCGTGCCGGGCGATGGTGTAAGTTTTCCAGGAGTTCAGACATGAACGCTCGAATTGTGCACTTACTCATTATGGCCTGTTTGATTATCACTCTGGGCACTACGTCGGCAGGGTGTAAGAAGGAACTGCCCACCCAGACAACGGAAGACCAAACCGCCTCCGCCAAAGATGCACACTCGCCCGCGAAGCCGGCTGACGCGGCACCCCCAAAGGAGACATACAAACGCCCGACCCTCTGCACTCGCGATGACGGCAAGATGCCGGAGACTTACATCGATGCTCTTGGTCGACTCGGATACCAGTTGGTCATCCTCAGGGAATCCATTGCTTCCGGCGAGGTTCGGGAAGTGCACGCTGCCTGTGACCGCATTGCCGAGCTTTGCGCGGAATTGCCCCAATTGCCCCCAAGCCACAACGGTGGCATCTCCGTGGATACAACCGCGGAAATCAATCAAACGCAAATAATCCTGGCTGGTAAAGCCGGATTCATCAAAGAGATAACCGCCGACGAGGTTGTCGATCAGTTCGCCGGTCTACAAGATGAAATGGTGACACTGCACGAAACACTATGCCGCCACGCCTCCGACGCCGGCAGTAACCAGGATCGAGAGCCTGCACGTAAGAGCGAGTAGGATGCGCCCCGGACGCATACTTCGGAATACGCGAGTCAGTGTCGCGTTGAACTCTGGTGAATAGGGTGGCAAATTGAAGACGGAATCCTGCCGGAAGGAGGCATCCATTGACAGCGTTGAGAGAACTCATGGATTTGCGTTTGCCGGTGAAAAAGCTGGGGGTCCCGGCGAAAACGAGCCCGTGGACCCACACGGACTGGGGGACAATCCCCTCAGGCGAAAATCCGGGCTAGCCATGTCAACACGCCACCACGACCCCTATAACGCGTCAAGACCCCCTTTCCCTCCCCAATAAGTAAGCCTGACCCCCTTTTGACCCCCTTTCCCCCTCGGTCGAGCTTGTGGAACCGCATGCCGGGGCTGGCCGGATTCACCTGTAGATCGAACGCCGTTGTCTTGACGGACTTCTGCTCATCGCCCTGGAGCTTGGATAGGCCCTCGGTGAAGGTGTCAGCGATGCGGAATTCCAAGAGTGCGATCTCCTACGATCCAGACACAGAGCCCTGCCTGCGTTGCTTGATCGTCTCAATAACGGCCTTGAGGACGTCAATGTCATCGCTGAATTCCTGAGCCGTTGGCGGCGGGTCGTCCTTTGCCGATGCTGGATCGTGTGCTTCGACGATTCCGTGGCAACGTCTGTACAGCTTACAGATCTCCTCAACCTCAGCTTCGGTTAGTCCGACCACCTTGCTCAGGTTGTCGACACGAATGTAGTCCTCAAACCGTCTGACGGTCGAGTTCAGGACGAAGTCCTGCACAACTCGCTCTATCGTCGCGCGAAGGAAGCTGTACTGCTGTATCATCGCCCTCGCCAACGCCTCGTTCGGTTCGGCCGGCCATGGGAGCTTCTCAAAACTCTTGTGCGCTTTCTCCAGGCTAACGATGCGCTCCTTGTAGCTCTTGTGGTCCCACGGCAATCCGTCCAAGACGGATCCGCAGCGTGTGCCGATCTTCTCCAGGAAGCGCAATCCCGGATTCACGCTACGTTCCGAACACTCATGCTGTAGTTGATGGAGGAACACGATGTCGTGCGTGAAGACGATTACCTGTCTGGTTCCACATTCCTTGGCCAAGCGAGCCGCCACGCGTCCCCGGCGTTTGTGATCGAGTGAGGAGACGGGGTCATCGAAAACGACCGGTCCCGAATGATCGGCGAGACTGAGTTCCGCAAGGAACGATCCAAGCGAGATGGCTCGTTGCTCACCTTCGCTTAGAATCCTGTCGACCGGGTGAGCTGTGGGCAGGTCGAGTAACAACTGGTGTAGTATGCGTCCCCTGTCGTTACGGTCCTTCAGCTTGGTCTTAATATGGTCTATTCCCAGGGCTGCGAACTCGGAGTCGAGAGCCGTCTTCAGCGCGGCAGTGACCGCGTCGCTGGCCAGCTGCTTCGACTTCATCGAGATGGGTCTTGTAGCCAGATCTGCCTTACATGCATTCAAGGCATGTGCTCGCTTCAGGTTGTCCAACAACGCTAGAACCTGAGGCAAACACACGGTGAGCTTCTTGCGAGCAGCAAGCTGATCATGTTCACCTCGCAGCTTCTCACTTGAGATTGCATCTGACGCACGGTCGTAGTCGCGGGCACGCTTGTGCTGGTTTGCAGCCAGTTTGCGGATTCTCTTGCGGGGGTTCTCGGGTAAAGAAGGTATTGAGTCCCATTCCGCGGATTGGACAGCCGATAATGCCAGGCGCCGACGCTCTTCAACAACCTGCTCGAACGCTTGAATAGCTGGCTGCGCAACGGTGTCCAGTTGGCCGAGTTCGGCGGCAAGCGCCCCGTTAACTCCCAGAGCCAGTGGGGCCTGTGTGAGCCCTTCTACGGCAGTAGCCAACTGCTGCTGTTTTGCGGCAGCCGTCTTGGCGACATCGTCCTGAATGTACTGCTCGAAGCGTTTGAGTCTCTCGCCCCTATCTTCCAGGGGTTGTTGACAGAGCACACACACGGCATCGCTGTCGGTATTCGGGAATGGTTTGTCCGTGTATGCCTTCTCAGTCGAGAACTTGCGGGCCGCGTCAAAGAGCACTTTCCATGCTGACTCGCCCGTTCCGGGCAAGAGTGTCTCGCCTGAGCTCAGATTCTGTGCTGCCAGTCGCTCCGCCTTGTTGGCATCGAGTGACTCTTGCGCAGCCCGCTTCAACGTTTCAAGAGTCTCCTCGTCGATGCGCGCCACGCAATCATCCACTCGCTGGGCAAGCTCCTTCAATCGTTGAGCGGACAGGCGAAGCTCCTGTGCTTTGGCAGCCGGGTCGGCGTCCCCGAGGGTCTGTTCGAGTTCCGCAGTCCTCTTGGTTTCTTCGGGCGTGAGTGTCGCCAGCTTCGTGAGTTGTTCGCGATCCGATTCGTGGCTCAAGCCGGCAATCAGACGGCCAACTTCAGTTTCCCCGTGAAGAGGGGCAAACTGCGTCGCATCAGTGTTGATCGCGGCAAGCTCCTGGCTGAGACGCCGTTCCAATTCTGGCAGAACAGCATTCGCCAAGGCCTCAACGATATCGAGGCCGTACGGCAGGTACATGACGTCCTGCTCTTCGGTCAGATAAAGCCGGGCGCAATGACAATCGAAGACGGCGATTGGCGCGAGTTCCGCCGGCGCGTCGCCCTCCGCCGACCACTGCACTTCCGCCGGCGATCCGCTGACCTCAATGTCGAATATCGCCTCCGGGATAGAGTCGTTTTCATCAGGGTCAGTGGCGTCGGGGAGTACTGGTTCTTTTGTGTCGCGCGCACGACACGCGCGCTTCAGCACACGGGCGTAGCCCGACTTGCCACTTCCGTTGCCTCCATAGACCACGGTCATGCCCGCAGGTTCGAAGCACAACGACTGGTCGGGTGCAATGCAGTTTACGTGCTTGAGGTCACGCAGCGTTTTGAGGACAAACTCGGTGCCACTGGCACTACTTGATGGCAGGTGGTTCTCCGACAAAGGCATCGGCGTAAGGTCACCCTCACCTGGCAGATCATGAGCTGCTTTCAGCAGCGCATAGAGTTCGCTGTAGTCTTGGTCCGAGAGCCCGTCGGGTTTCTGAAATAGGCGCCGGGCCGCATCCTCTTGCCATTGTGGAAGCGTCTTTGTCCATTCAAGGATGTCGTCCAGCAGAGGCATTATTCCACCCGAAATACCTTCATCACCTCGTCGCCGAGGTGGTTGATCACCTTGACCGCGATTCGGCCGCTCTTTGGCTTCTCGAACGGGCGGGACGTGTCGCTGTTCAGCGTCGCCCAGGCGTCTTCGTTGATCTCGGCCTTGAGCGTCGTCTTGAGCGACTTGTACGGGTCGTTCGCCCCGAGGAAGTACGCGTGGCGGACGAAGAAGCTCTCCTCATTGTAGTCCGTGTCGATGAACCAGCAAGCGATGTCGTCGGCCTCTCCGGACACAACTTCGCCCGTCTGCGGCTTGAACACGTCCACGCCCTTGATCTTCACCTGAATCTGGCCGTCCTCGGCGTCCAGGATGTCGGCGGGTGGCCTGGGCCACAGCACGCCCACAGAGCTTCCAACGCCCAGCACGGGCAACTACTTGCCCTGGCCACCCGCCACGACCCCAATAACGCGTCACGACCCCCTTTTCCTACCCAATAAGTAAGCCAGACCCCCTTTCCCCTTGACCCCCTTTCCCCTTCCTTTCCCCTTTCCCCACGCAGCACGGGCAAGGACCGCCAAGCAACGCCATCGCATGATGAACGTTTTCCGAGGGCGGTCCTTGCCCGTGCTATCCAATTACTTGCCCTGGCCGCCCGCCGCCAGCCACCTCATCTGGAAGATGAGGTGGCTGGCGGTATCTGACCCCGCTTCATGTTATGAGCCGGTGAAGACAGCTTGGAATTTACCAAAGTCCCGTAGATCAACGTCGTCGTCCACGTCGAAGTCGAAGGCGTCAAGACAATTCTGGGTGGTGATCGGCGCGGGAGGATTTGGTGTTACCCCCGAGCCGGCCAAGCAGTCGGCAAAGACCGCGTAGTCATCCAGGTCGATGTCACCGTCCTGGTCGGCGTCGCCACCATTGACCACCGTCACCTGCACAGTGCCGGTTACGTAGTTGCCTACATCCGCCCCGGTGATAACGCATTGGATTTCATAGGGTAGCAGATCGCCGGACGGCGTTTCGGGGGCAGCGTAAGTGGCGCTGGCGTCATTGGCCCCCCCGCCGGCAACGAGCACCAATGCCAGGCCCGTGGCTGGATGGGCGGGTGCTTGCCAAGTGTAAGTGTAGCTGCTGTTTCCGTAGGGGTCGTTCTGGAACGAGGCCGTCACCGTCACCTGCGAGTGGGTCGAGCCGGGGCGGTTTTCGTACAGCGATTCACTATCGGCGATCACCTCGGCCTGCGAATCGGGTGCGGCGGTCTCGGCGGCGAGGATTGGCCCGAAATCAGTTTCGATGCCATCCACCTCGTTCCTGGCTTTGCATTGCAACTGGTATGTGGTATCGAATGTCAGACCACCGACCGGTATCGTGCCCCACGTGGCAGCATCCGCCCAAACCGCAACGGTGGACGGCTGGCCAGCCCCGTCGACCCACTGCCCCGTCGAAACGTTAAACAACGCCAACTGCGTGCCAGCAGGATTGTCGCCACTGGAGAGTTGAACATTGAGCGTGTCAAGTTCCGCCGAGACGAGGATGGGAGCCGGCGGAGTTTGAGCCAACGTGTAAACCGTGACGGGGTCGGACCAGCCGAATTCGTTTCGTACAACCGCCCGATCGCGCAACTTCACCCGGAAGGTATGGGCGGTGTTCGGGGAAAGGCCATAGGCCACGAGCTTCGGTGAGTCCTGCCACACGCCGGGGGTCCCATCCTGCTCGAATTGGAACTCGATCGTCCCGGAAGCATCCGGAGCCGCGTTGGCGGTGACCTCAATCATGTCGATATCCGTGGCCGTCACCTCACCCCACGCTTGGGCGTCGCCCAACGGGGCGTCCGGATCAACCAGCACGCTGAAGCGCTGGAGATGGAACCGTCCACTGGCGTCGGTCACCTTGACCGCGAAATCGCACCAGGCCGATGCACCTCCGGCAGTCCACTGGATCAAGCCGGCTTCGCTGATGGTCGCACCAACCGGCTTATCCAGCAGGTCGTAGCTTAGGCTGTCGCCCTCATCCGGATCGACGGCGAGGACCTGATAGCTGTAGCTGCCCGCCGGCGCCACCTCGGGCGGAGCCTGCGAAACAATCTCCGGCAGACGTCCCGTGGTGCCGGTTGGGGCTACGTGCACGATAAAGCTCTCCTGGTTCGTCCCACCATTCAAATCATCCAGCGTGACGGTGAAGGTGTTCATGCCCACGTTATTCTGGTCGGGGACCCACTCCACCAGACCCGATGTCGAGACCATCATTCCAACCGGCTCATCAACCAGGCTGTAGCTGATGGGATCTCCATCGAGATCGCCGGCGAGGATCTGCGCTTGATAGGGCATGTCCTGGGTGGCCCGCGTGGCGATGCCGCCCACGAAGACCGGTTTGTGGTTCACCGGGTCTGTGACGGTTACCAGGATCGGTGAGGCGGGCTGACTGCGGGCCCCGTTTGTGCCAACCACTACCATGCCCACCCGGTATTGCTCTCCTGGGGACAGGTCGTCCAGCACCAGGGTAGTCTGCTCGCCCGCCATTCGAACCATCGGGTAGCCCTCACCGGCAGCATCAGGAGCCAACAGCACCTCGTAGTGGTCAATGCCGCCCGCAGGTGCCGCCCAGCTCAAAGTCACCTCGCCTGCGGACGGACCAGCCAACATCGCCAGGTTGGCCGGCGCCGAGGGCGCGTCCGGATCGATTACCGTCACACGCCCCACGCTGTAGCTGATCATGGGAAGATTCTCCCCATCGTTGATCTTGGCGTAGACGTAGTAGGTGCCCGCCGGAACCTCGGACGTGTCCCAAATATAGGTGTGAACCGAATCGTTCTCCGACAGGCCGCTGACGATCGGCAAACCGTCCGTTCCATGGCGATCCGAGTCGTAGAAAAGGTCGATGGTGGCATCCGAGTCGTCGTCGGCAGAGGTCCAGGTGATCATCACCGGACTGCTGCTGGTGTCGACCACCGGCTGAACAATCTGGATCACCGGCTGATCGGTCTTCTTGAGTGCCCGGACCCGGTATCCGCCAATCGCAGCCGAGTTGAGCACGCTGATCTGCCACGTACCCCCCTCGGGCGCCACCACCGCGTAAAATGCCTGGCGCCCCACCACATCCTTGAAATACTTCACGTCATCGAAGCTATCCACATTTTCCGGCGTGATGACGGTCCCGTCAGGCCGGATCAGGTTCAAGTCCGTATCGCCTTCGTCCCAATCCGCCTCGAGAATTGCCCCCTTCAGCCCGGGCGGCAGGTCAAAGAGGTGATTGGTAAGCTTGTCCATACGGATCGCTCCGGGAGCTGGCGGAGGCACATTCACCTCGTCAATCAACCCCATGTCCGCATGCCAGTCGATATCGCCGCTGTGCAAGTCGAACTTCACCGCCGTCTCGAAGCCGAACAGAACCGGCACCTCCACACCGCCAATAATGTAGTCGTTGGTCAGGTCGGCGTCGTCGTAAACCTGAGCATAAAAGACCACATTCGCCAGCGTAAGGTCCCCCAGCCAGTCCGGGGTATGGATGTCGCCCTCCAGCCGCCCCTGCATGTTGTTGGACAGGTCCACCCGTAGCTCACCCTCCACATCCAGAATGCCTATGTAATTCATGCGACCTTGCAGGTACAAACCATACGTCCGGTCGATGACGATCATCGCCGAGGCGAACTCGAACGGATCGCTTCCTCCGCCCATCAGCACAGCCAGAGTTCCCGTAAACCGGCCGGCGGTGTTGTACTCCGCCGTCCCGTTCAGGCGCAACAGACAATATCCTCCGATCTGCGGCCCGGCGGTGAAGCCCATTGATCCGCGCAGAACCACGGGGGGCGGTCCTGGGGCCAACTCATCCAGGGAAGCCTCCACATCCTGCCAGTACACGATCGGAACCGGTGGGGGTGTTGGCGTATAGATAATCACCAGGCCCATATCCGTCACTCCCGCATGGACATAATTGAAATACCCGTTACGGAATCCGACCCCCGCCACAATCCCGTATCCGGACGGCACATTCAGCGTGCCATCCCCTTGCATGATGGCTTGCACCGTATCGACCGTGAAGCTCATATCCTCCAGGGAGAAGCCGGGGCCCACTGTGATGGGGCCGCTGATCGTCAACGTGCCGATCACTTCCACATGGGGTTGGCCGCCGACCTTCGTGATCGAGACGTGATTCTGATCCGTGGACAGGTCAATGGTGGTCCCGCCCAACAATGTGCCAAGCTCCAGCCGGCCGCGAATCTGTATCTCGTTGGAACTGATATGCAGCGATACGCTGTCGGTCTTGAACGGCATGCCTAGCAGCGACATGCTGTCCGTATCGGGAATGAATATGGTGGCTCCGCTGAACTCCAGTCCACTGGCCCTGGTCAATTGAATGTAGTCATCACCCGTGATCGCCAGCTTCGCACCATTCAGCAGATCGGGCATGGTCAGAGAGCCTCGCAGGCGGATGCCGTCATTGATGATCTCCAACTGCTCGACCGTCACATCCAGCCCGATGACCTTCAACCCGGACAGCACCTTATTGATGGCGGTGGTGGCGGCACTCTGCCCGTCGAACTCCCAGGGGCCTTCGTAGACCATTACATTCCCCAGCAGCGGAACATTGTCGATCCACACTTGCCCGTTTCCGTTCACGCGCAGCGTGTTCGTGTTGGCGATCACCGTGCCTGTTAGACGAATAACGCCGTTGATCGTCACGTGACCGGTGATCTGCCGGACGTCACCGGAGACCTCCGTGATGAGATCACCGGTAATCGTGAGCTGGCCTATACGGATGGTGTTCGCTGGTGCGTCCTCGGCGAGACAGAACGTCGCCGACTCAGCCTGCCCGGTTCCATCTTGCCCGTCATCGGCGGTAATGCGGGCCTGGAAGCTGCATCCGGTCTGCCCCGGTGCGTCGACCGCGGGGTCCCAGACGACGTGGCGGGCCGCCCCCGGCGTCACGTTGAAGCCGACATCCCCCGTGGCACTGCTCACCGGCACGGTCCAACTGCCCCCCAGATCGTTGCTGATCTTCAGAGCCACCGTGCAAGCATCACCCTCCGCGTCCGCCAGGTGATAATAAATGTCCACCAGTGCCCCGGCGTCGCTGCGCTGCACCGCCACCACGTTGCTAACCACCGGGACCGACGGTGCTTCGCCGAAGTCGAAACACTCCTCCCGCCAGTTGTTGGCATTGTTGTCGTCCGAGATGGACGCGATGAAGGCAATGCAATGATTACCCGGAGAAAAACCTGGCGTAAAGGTCACCGCCACATCCGCATAGCTCGTGGGCGGTATACTCGGCATGGTGAATCCACCCACCATCGCGGAGTCCACCTCGACATCCACGATAAACTCGCCCGATGCCTCTGCGCCCCAGTTGGTGATGCGTACCGTGACGTCGGTGACCACGAGCGCGGCAAGAGGACTCGGCTCGAAGATGTCCGTGATCTCGACGTCCCTGATACCCGCAAACTCGAAACATTCTTCACGAGAATTGTTGGCATTGTCGGCATCGGAGATCATTGCAATGAATTCAATGCAGTGGTTGCCCGCCAAAAAGCCCCCCGTGAAGGTCACCGTCACATCCGCATAGCTCAAACCGGGCATACCAGACATGGTGAATCCACCCACCGACACCGAGTCCACGCCGATCTCCACGTAAAACTCCCCGGATTCCTCACTGCCCCAGTTAGTGATGCGCACCATGACGTCGGTATCCGCCAGGGCGGCAAGAGGAACCGGCTCGAAGATGTCCGTGATCTCGATGTCCACGAAGCCGGTCCAGGTCCAACAACCGGAATTGTAGTTGTTGCCGCTATTCGCGTCCGTAATAATGGCCTCGAAGCTGATGCAGTGGTTGCCCGCAAGAAAGCCCCCCAGGAAAGTTACCGTCACATCTGCATAACTCAAAGCGGGCATACTGGATATGGTGAACCCACCCACCGACATCGAGTCCACGCCGATCTCCACGTAAAACTCCCCGGATTCCTCACTGCCCCAGTTAGTGATACGGACAGTGACGTCGGTGTCTGCCAGGGCGGCAAGCGGACTCGGTTCGAATATCTGCGTGATCTCGATGTCCACGAAGCCGGTCCAGGTCCAACAACCCACATTGTAGTTGTTGCTGCTATTCGCGTCCGTAATAATGGCCTCGAAACCGATGCAGTGGTATCCCGTGGGAATGCCGCCCGTAAACGTGATGGTCACGTCAGTATAGGACAACGCCGGCAGGCCCTCATTGAAGGTTAAGGTCCCTATGACCTCAAAGTCCACCTCGATGTTCACATCGAACGTCCCGGAATCCGCCGTTCCCAGATTCGTGATTCGCACGGTGACGTCGGTGTCTTCCAGAGCATTGAGATTAGTCGGCTCGGAGATCGAAGTGATCTCGATGTCCACGAAGCCGGTCCAGGTCCAACAACCCACATTGTAGTTGTTGCTGCTATTCGCGTCCGTAATAATGGCATCGAAGCCGATGCAATGGTATCCCGCGGGAATGCCGCCCGTAAACGTGACGGTCACGTCGGTATAGGACAACGCCGGCAGGCCCTCATTGAAGGTTAAGGTCCCTATGATCTCAAAGTCCACCTCGATGTTCACATCGAACGTCCCGGAATCCGCCGTTCCCAGATTCGTGATTCGCACGGTGACGTCGGTGTCTTCCAGAGCGTTGAGGTTGGTCGGCTCGGAGACCGAGGTGATCTCGATGTCCACGAAGCCGGTCCAGGTCCAACAACCGGAATTGTAGTTGTTGCCGCTATTCGCGTCCGTAATAATGGCATCGAAGCCGATACAGTGGTATCCCGCGGGAATGCCGCCCGTAAACGTGACGGTCACGTCAGTATAGGACAACGCCGGCAGGCCCTCATTGAAGGTTAAGGTCCCTATGATCTCAAAGTCCACCTCGATGTTCACATCGAACGTCCCGGAATCCGCCGTTCCGATGTTCGTGATTCGCACGGTGACGTCGGTGTCTTCCAGAGCATTGAGGTTGGTCGGCTCGGAGACCGAGGTGATCTCGATGTCCACGAAGCCGGTCCAGGTCCAACAACCGGAATTGTAGTTGTTGCCGCTATTCGCGTCCGTAATAATGGCATCGAAGCCGATACAGTGGTCTCCAGCGGGAATGCCGCCCGTAAACGTGACGGTCACGTCGGTATACGACAACGCTGGCAGGCCGCCGTTGAGGGTCAAGGTCCCTATGACCGCCGAGTCCACCTCGATGTTCACATCGAACGTTGCGGAAGCCGCCGTTCCGATGTTCGTGATCCGCACGGTGACGTCGGTGTCTTCCAGAGCATTGAGATTAGTCGGCTCGGAGACCGAGGTGATCTCGATGTCCACGAAGCCGGTCCAGGTCCAACAACCGGAATTGTAATTGTTGCTGCTATTCGCGTCCGTAATAATGGCATCGAAGCCGATGCAGTGGTCTCCCGCGGGAATGCCGCCCGTAAACGTGACGGTCACGTCGGTATACGACAACGCAGGCAGGCCGCCGTTGAGGGTCAAGGTCCCTATGACCGCCGAGTCCACCTCGATGTTCACATCGAACGTTGCGGAAGCCGCCGTTCCGATGTTCGTGAT